>QKFK01000182.1 GCA_003252195.1 Rhodospirillales bacterium | reverse complement strand
ATTCCATATGTTGTAAACTAATAGGCTATAGTGTAGATTATCTTTAGATTTATTACAATTTATTTGTGAGTGCTAATGTAATGGTGAGAGATTGCTTGTTTTTATTTGGTCTGTTTGCTCGGATAGGCTTGTTTACTATAGGTGGTGGCTATGTAATGCTTCCAATGCTTCGTCGTGAGCTGGTTGAAAAATTAGGCTGGGTTAGTGATGACGATTTACTTAATTATTATGCTGTAGGTCAATCAACCCCAGGAATTATAGCAATTAATACCGCAACATTTGTTGGATATAGACGAGCAGGAGTGTTTGGTGCGATTAGTGCTACAATGGGAATGGTGTTTCCTTCGCTAGTTATAATTATTGCCGTTGCTATGACATTTAATCAGTTTCAAGATAATATATATGTGCAAAAGTCATTTAAGGGTATTCGTATTGCAGTGGCAACGTTGTTGGTTTTTACTGTGAGAGATCTAATTAAAAAATCAGCAAAAGATTTTGTTTCAATAGCGCTGATTGTGCTTTCATTTGTTCTTGTTGTTTGTGTGGATTTATCTCCAGTGCCAGTTATTGTTGGGGCCGGGCTTGTTGGTTTGTTAAGTGCAAAATATAGAGGGGATAGTAAATGATATATCTTACTCTTTTTATAAGCTTTTTCAAAATTGGTCTGTTTACAATAGGTGGTGGTTTAGCATCTCTTCCCTTGTTTCATAATGAAATGGTAGATGGCGGATACGTAACCCATAAAGAGTTTATTGATATGTTGGCGATATCTCAATCAACTCCTGGTCCAATCGGGATTAACTTGGCAACATACACAGGATATAAAGTTGCCTCATTTGGAGGAAGCTTGGTGGCAACTTTGGGAATGGTGGCTCCTTCATTAATCATCATTATATTGATTGCAAAATTCATAAAAGATTTTAATAAAAATTATTATGTTAGAAACATATTTTATGGTTTGCGTGGGGCGACTGTAGGACTGATAGGTAGTGCAGGGTGGTATGTGTTTGCTAATTCTGTAATTGATATTGAAGAATATGGCAAAACATCAGATTGGTATAATGTAAATTCTGCTATTTTGTTTGTGTGCTTATGTGTTGCTTATCTTGTTTTTAAGAAGCTCCATCCTGCATATTATATAGTAATAGGTGCCGTCGCAGGTCTTTTAATATTTTAATAAAAGAAACCCTCTTAATAATTTAAGAGGGTTTTTGTTTTTTTACAGCTCGTTAGCAATACTTTTTAGATGCTCAATAATCGCCCTTACTCTAGGAATATCTTTAGCATCACGGTGCGATACAAGCCAGAAATCCATTTTTGGAGTGTAGTCAATATGGCTAAGTCTTACTAAGTCATGTTCACGTTTTTCAACCCCGATAGGGTTTATAGCAACGCCAATGCCAGCCTTTGTGCTTTCTAATAGAGCCATTGATGAGTTGGTTCTGTAAACAACTTTGTCGCTTTTTTCAAGTGTCTTACGCCATTTGTCCCAATCTTCAATATACTCAGTTCTATCACATATTAAATGGTTGTCTTGAATATCTTTTAGTGAAGATGGAGTGCCATGCTTCATAATATATTTATGTGATGCGAATAATGCAAAGTTCATGGTGTGTTTTGATAATGCAACTAAGTCAGAACGAACAGGAGGTGTGTAACTAACTGCAATATCTGCTTCACGCATGTTAATATCAGGAACTTTATCTGAGCACATAACTTCTAATGTGATGTCAGGATACTTCTCGTGGAAGTCTGTCATCCTTTGAGGTAGCCAATATGCTCCAATTCCATCTGTTACCCATAGTCTGATTTTGCCAGAAATGCTTTGGTTGGAAACAGCGTATAATTCAACTTTATGGAACATAGCTTCAAGTTCCATCGCAATGCCCATAATTCTTTCGCCAGCGGCAGTTAGAATTACGCCATGAGCATGCCTTCTAAACAATTGAACTTTAAGACGTTCTTCTAAAGCAAGGATATGGCGGCTTATAGTTGGCTGTGTTACCTTAAGGTTTCTAGCTGCAGAACGAAAGCTTCCAGTTCTAGATGCTTCAAGGAAGAATCTAACATCGTCCCAGCTGTTTTCAATCTCTGTGGTTACATTCATGTGTGATACTCTCATGTATATCAGGTAAACAAACTTAGTATAACGGGTTTTTCCCAATTCTGTTGTATACTGACTATATAAGAACTGGATGTATATGCAACAACTTTATGTGGGCGGTAATGTTTTTATTAAGAAATAGTGACTTATCTAAAACGCTTAAAAGTGGTAAGCAAACTACTAATGCGTTAAGTAATAACGATGATGATGTTATGGTATTTGTCGTATCATCAACAGAGGAATATGTTCAATCTGTGGCTATTAGGTCTGCTGTTTATATAGGTGAACAGAATTCTCCATATTGCGAAGAATTTGATGGGAATGATTTTTCTTCAACCCATTTGTTGGCAACGGTTGGAGGTGAGCCTGTTGGAACTATGCGTGTGAGGTATTTTAACTCATTTGCGAAATTAGAGCGATTAGCCGTGTTAAAACCATATCGTGGTAAAAAAGTGGCTCATGAATTGGCTGGTTCTGCTGTGGATTTGTGCAGGCGCAAGGGCTATACAAAATTGTATGGACACTGCCAGAAGCGTTTTTTGTTGTTTTGGCGTCAGTTTGGTTACAGGCAAATGGAAGATGTTGCTCCATTTGAGTGGGCAGGACATGAATATTTGCCAATATGGGCAGATTTGGAGCCAGCCGAGGATAAGTTAGATATATTCTCATCACCTATGCAGTTAATTAGGCCTGAAGGTGACTGGGATAGACCAGGTGTGCATGATTATTTGAATGAGGTGCGCAAACATCAAAAAGATCCTGCGTAGTTGAAATAGTCTCTGGTATGTATCATGGAGGGTGCAAGTTTGAGGGCAGAATTTGTTTTGATATAATACCAGTGGAGGGCAGAGAGCATGGAAACATGCTCTCTTTTTTTTGTTTGATATAGTGTCTAGGGACATGCTTGTTTAGAGAAACATAGGTTGATCGATTGTCTATAACGATATTAACCTACTTAGGTAGGGTGGCGGTTTTATGTGTTGTACCTAACATGCTAAAGTAACTTTGTTTAAACACAGTCTTGATGTGAGTATTTGTGGTGGAGATAAAGTTAGGTTGGATTGAGTGTTATGGTAAGTACTTTAGAAACCTTTTGGCATGTTTTCTTTGCCAACTGCATTTTTAATATGCTCGTATAGTTCATCATATTTTTCTTTGTCTTTTTCTCTTTTAGCTATTTTTAATATGGTAGTGCATATTTTTTGTTTTGACTGGTTGTTTTTATTGCGTTTGAAGAGTTTGATTTGCACTTCAATAGCATCCATAAATATCTCAGGTTTTGCGTCGACAAGTCTAGATATGTTATCCGATATTTCAGCTAGAAGAGAATGTTCACTACTCTTGTTCTCTGATAAAGTTTCTTGAGCTTTAAGAGCCTCTGGTGCTAATTCTGCATCTGCTCTTACGATGCGGTTTATATTTTTTGAAATCTTATCAATAGACGCCCAGTTGTTATCTTTGTGGCGAGATATTTTTATGTTAGCTGAGATAGCCTTTTTAGCAAGAGATGCAGGGTTTTTTATAGCTAAGTCAGTAATGTTATCTGATAATGTTGATAATGAATTGCCTGACACGGTTCTGCCGTCTTCTTCAGTTTCAGGAATTGTGCCCCAACCATTATTGGGATTGTCAGACGTTTTTAATTGCGCATAAAATATATCATCAATCAATTCTGCGTGGTTTTCAGTCATGCGCAATAAGTGATTGGATATGGTCATTAAAGACATCCAGTCATTATATTTACTCTCAGAAACCTTAGCTAAAGCAAAGACAATAGGCTTGGTGTATTCTTGGTGTTCCTTAGAGATTTTGAATAATTTGTTAGAAAATTCAAGAATGGATTCATGGTTCTTTATAGTATCAAGAACATCTCTGATATATTCTAGAAATCGAACTATATCTTTTTTGTCTGGCATAAAAACCTCAACCCAAAAACATCCATTACTACTAGAGTCACATATTTTTATTTTAATGTCAAATAGTTAGTGTTTATATAAGGTTTATCTTTTGAGCTATATTCTCAGAATTTTTAATACAATCTGCTACAGATAGTCCATTGTTCCAATTAGAGCAAAAGTATATGTTCTCGCTTTCTGGTAGTTCAGTATAAAGGTCACTTAGTATGCCTTTGTGTCCAATCTGATATTGTGGAATTGCTCTGTCATATTTTTTGAAATATATAACTTCTGGCTCACTGTTGTGACCAAGTAAATGTTTTAATTCGTTGTTTATTGTTTCTGTTATCTCTGTTTCGCTTAGGCTTGTAGCTGTTCTGTCTGTTGCTCCACCAATGAAACAAGTTAATAGGGCTTTGTTATCAGGGGCTTTGTCTGTGAATATGTTGTGAGAGAAAAGGCAGCCAAGTATTCGGATGTTTTCTTTGCGTGGAACTAAGAAGCCATATCCGTTCATTTTGTGCTTAATGGCGCTCTTAGGGTAGCTTAATGCACAAACAACGATAGGGGCGTATTCTATTTTTTTTAATATATCCGCTGATTTATTTGAGTAACTTTCTAATATATTTGCTGTTTCTAAAGACGGGGTAGAAAATACAATTTTATCTGCTTGATATGTGGCGTGGTTTGTATGTATTTCCCATTTTTTATCGTTTTTTGATATGGATTTTACAATGGTGTTAGTTGTTATTGTGTCTTGGGGTAGTTGTTTTCTTATTGCGTCTGTTATTGTGTTTAGTCCATCAATAAAAGATATCATTCTGCCTTTCGGCGCACCAGTATCTTTTCCAATTTGCCTCATAGCTAAAGCGGCCTTAATTAATGAGCCATGTTTTTGCTCTAATTCATATATCTTTGGTACTGCTGATTGAACAGATAGTTTTGATGAATTTCCTGCATGAACGCCAGAAATAAATGGTTCAATAGAATAATCATAGAATTCTTGCCCTAGTCTGCGAATAACAAATTCTTTAATGGTTTCTTCTTTTTCTGCTGGTTTAATAAATGGCTCAAGTGTAATACGTGCTTTACCAAGGAGTGAAAATAAAGGGCTGGTAATGAGCCCCAAAGGAGTGCGAGGTACAGCTCGTAGCTTTTTGTTTTTAACAATAAAACGATTATTTGCAACTTCGTTAGCTGTTATAAGCGTGTTACTGATTTTTAGGTCATCTATCAGGCGTCCGAGAGCATCTTCTTTCTTGCCAAACTTTTGTAAAACGGTGTTGGGGCCTGCTTCTACTATAAAGCCATCTGTTGTTTTTATGGTTTTTATTTTGCCGCCTATATCATCATCTGCTTCAAGTAGCTTTATTTCGTATTTGTTAGATTTACTCAAAAACCAAGCCAAAGATAAGCCAGATATCCCACCACCAATAATAACAATTTTCTGCAAAATTAAACTCCTTATACGCTTGTTACAGACATATTAAAACTGCCCACCTATTAAGGCAATAAAAAACGATAACAAATATTATAGACAAAAACTTGACGAATAATATTTTGCTTATATAATGCTATTGTTATGTATAGCATGGGGGTGCAATATGGATGCAAATAAGATATTTTCATCGGGTGTTAGCTCGATTGTGGGGAAAAATGGACCAGCATATCCAATTTTAAAAGAAATAATAACAAGTGTTAAAGAAAACAATCTTTCAGCTAAAGTATGTAAGATGCTTAAAGAGAGAGATTGGCGAATATGGGACTTTGTTACTGCAAAAACTAGCTTGCAAAGAGGGATAAGCGCGGCTCGTCTAGGAGTTTCAAGAATAAGACAACATAATGTATTGGTTAGTAAAGAACTTGGTGATGAGCTTAAATCAGGTTCTGCATTACTTAATGAAGAAACACTTGCTAATCGCAGGATGTTAACACACTTAAGAAAGCACGCTAAGGCTACGTCTGTTTATGGGCACTTGATGCAAATGATTAGAGTGGTATCATCAGAAAGAAATTGGGAAAATGCTAGAAAATATTCAGATTTCTCTAAGGTTGAAAACAGCTTTGAAAAGTTGGTTGCATTTACTCGTAACCTAGGTTCTGCAAGAGCAAAACAAATTGGACTTATATCACCATATGATGCACTTATGGATGAGTTGTCTCCAGGGTTAAGGACAAAGGATTTAACTCCATTGGTAGCAGATATTGAGGCTTTTACTAAGAATATTGTTCCACTTATCAAAGATAAGCAAAAGTCTGTTACGGATGTTCCAGAAGAAACTTGGAATATGGATTTGTGTACTCAAAAAAAGCTAGTTAAAGCTATTTCAGGTTATATGGGGTTTAAAGGTGAGTTAGGTGAGGCTGCTCATCCATTGTGCTTGGGGGATAAAGATGACGTTAGAATAACCATTAGTTATAATGAAAAAGATTTTATATCATCAGCAGTAATGTATGCCGTGCATGAAACAGGTCACGCTCTTTATAGAATGAATTTGCCAGAGATGAATAAAGATCATTTGGTTTCTAATATTTCTTCACAGGCAATGGATGAAACAATGTCTTTGTTTATGCAAAATCAGGTTGGCAGAAGTAAAGAATTTGCAGTTTTTTTAGATAAAGTTTTAAAAGAAGACTTAGGTGTTGATAATCCTAACATTACACCAGAGACTATCTTTAATAAGATGAATAAGGTAAAAGATGGAACATTGCGTATGCCCGCCGACGAAGTGAATTACCCATTGCATTTAATATTAAGATATAAATTAGGTCGTGAGCTTATTGATGGTAATTTAATGGTTAAAGATTTGCCTAAAGAATGGAATAAGCAAACCAAAGAGCTTTTGGGCACAGATGTTAAAAATGATGCAGATGGCTGCCTGCAAGATATTCACTGGTTTAGTGGGCAAATAGGCTATTTCCCTAACTATTTTTATGGCACGCTTGCCTCAGCACAATTGATGGAAAAAGCAAAAAAAGATAATCCTAATATCTTGTCTGCTCTTAATGGTAAGAGTTTTGTTCCAATAGTTGAATGGCTTACTGCCAATGTTTATACTAAAGCGTCTTTGTTAGATGCTAACGATATTATCAAAAGCGTTACTGGTAAGCCATTATCTGCAGAAGCTCACAAAAATAATATCAAAAACAGGTATTTGGATGGTGATATTAAAAGAGAAATGTTTATTACTAAGCGTAATTTAAATAGTTCTAATAGGTAAAAACTTGTAGAATAATTAGCCATACTTGATTTCATGTTTTTAATTAAACTTACTGGCTTGCTTTTAAGTTTGTGCTACACTATATCGCATATGGAACATGAATAACGGAGTTAATTTAATGAAAGTTTTAATGGTAAATGGTTCATCTCACAAAAGTGGGTGTACATATACAGCTTTGTCTGAAATTGCTAAATCTTTAGAGGAAAACGGAGTGTCTTCAGAGATAATTCAATTAGGTGGTGGTGCTTATCATGATTGTATCGCTTGTGGCAAATGTGCTGATGGTAATAAATGTGCAATTGATGATATTGTAAATGAAATTATTGAAAAAGCTAAAGATGCAGATGGTTTTATTTGGGGATCTCCAGTTTATTATGCTCACCCAACAGGTAGAATATTATCTGTGTTAGATAGAGTGTTTAGAGCAGGTGGAGCTGCGTTGGCTTATAAACCTGGTGCGGCTATTGCTTCAGCTAGAAGAGGTGGAACAACTGCTACGTTTGATGTGCTCAATAAATATTATACATTGAACAATATGCCTGTTGTATCTTCGAACTACTGGAATATTGTCCATGGAAACACAGCAGAAGAAGTGAAAAAAGACGAAGAGGGTATGCAGATTATGCAGGTGCTTGGAAAAAACATGGCTTGGCTAATTAAAACTATCGAAGCAGGAAAAAAAGCTGGTGTTGAGCCAGATAAAAATGTGGTGAAAGTTAAAACAAATTTTATCAGATAATAAAAAAAACTAACAAAAAAGCCCATGTAGTATCGTGGGCCTTTTTTTATGTTTTGAGTGTAATACTGGCTATAGTAATCTGGTAGATGTAGATAATTCAGCACGGCTGATATGCTTGAGCAGTTAAATGAGCTTGCGCGAATAATGTTGGTAATAATTAGAGCACTCAGAGTGAGCTAGCATAGTCTTATTTTATATATGGTCTTCTTTTATATAATGTAAGACTTCGTCACCTGCAGAAAATATATGAGTAGGTGCAGTTTTTAATATAGTTCCATTAATATCAGCTTTTATCTCTTTAGTGTTAAAGTTTGTTGGGTAGTGTTCAGTGTATAAAACATCTCCTTTTTTAAATGCTTCTCCAGCTGATTTTTGGAACGTAATGTAGCAACCATCAGATGCACGCAATAATGACTGCTCTGTAAAAATGACAGTCTCACATCTGTTGCATTTATGTGCATTGTTAATCATTCCATATAATTTAAGAATTCTGCATATTCCATTGGTAACTATATCTACAAATTCTTCTTCGTATGCATCGTGAGATCCGCATTCAATGGTAAAGGCTTTGTGATTATTTTGCATTAAAGTATCATCAAAAGCTTCATCAATTGTTGGAG
>QKFK01000178.1 GCA_003252195.1 Rhodospirillales bacterium | reverse complement strand
TTTGTTATCAAAGAAAGAGCGGTTTTTACCGCTCTTTTTTGTTTTTGCTATATTGATGCAAACAAGCTATTATTCTCGTGATTATAAAAATAGCAAAGCAAGATATATGTATAGTAGCGATAAAGTTGTTAAAGACACAGATAGCAAGGCTCAAAACATATTGGTGTTTTTACCAATGAGTGATGTTGATGTAACCTTATGTGCTAAGGCTATAAATTATTTGGTTAAAACCTATGTTAAAGCAGAATTTACGCTTATTGGAGTGGGCTCGTCTTCATCGTTATATGCCGCCATGCCACGGCTTAAAGATATTATAAATGTTGCAGAGATTAATCCAGGGACTGCGTTTTGGCTTTGGAAAGGCTTGTCTAAGGTTAAATGGGATTTGCTGGTTGATTATCGTAATACTAAAATCACCTCATTGTTTAGGGCTGATAAAAAGATAAAACTTGCAAAGAACGCTAATGATAAATATCGCGGGCATCAATATTTGCGTGAGCTGGTTGCAGAAGACGAGAGCCTTCCAATAATTAAGAATAATATATGGATTCCTGGTGAGGCGGTTAGAGCGGCTGACAAAAAAACATTCGGGCATAAACAAATTATCTCTGTGGCGGTTGATTTTGCTTCTAAAACGTCAGAAGAATTGCTTGTTTGGCAGAAGCTAATATCTAACTTAATAGCAGATAATGGTTTGTTTAAGAATTATTCAATCGCTTTTATGGGTGGTGTAGAACAAAAACAGGCATCTCAAGATTTTATGGCAGGATTTTCATCAGACAAAAAGATTGATTTAATTGGTGGGGTTAGCCCGCTTAATGCCTACACATGCCTGCAAAAAAGCGATTTTTTTATTGGTGATAATATTGAACTTATTCATTTAGCCGAGGTTTCAAAAGTTTTAACTTGTGCAGTGATTGATAAAAGTATGTCAGTTCAATATGCTCCTCACTCTGACCGTTCAATTAGCCTCGTGTTAGAGGGTGATATGGATAATGAGGTTTTTATTAATAAACTTATGGAAAAAGCCACGTCTTTGTGGAATAAATATCACAGATAAGATGTTTCTTTGAGGGAGTTATAATTTTGAGAATTATACAAGCATTAGCAGGGGCGAAACATGGTGGAGCAGAGGGCTTTTTTGAAAGGCTAACTGTTGCCATGCAAGAAGCTGGGGTTGAGCAAAAGGTTTTAATTCGTAAAAACAAAGATAGAGCTAAATTATTAAGCTCTCAGGGTTGCGATGTGGTGGAGCTACCATTTGGCGGTAGTTTTGACGTTGCAACTAAATATAAATTCTCAAAAATCATTAAAGAATATAAGCCAGATATCGTACTAACTTGGATGAATAGGGCGACCGATAAATGCCCAAAAGCCAATGGAAACTTTATCCATATAGCAAGGCTTGGCGGATATTATAACCTTAAATATTATCAAAAATGTGATGAGCTAATTGGTAATACTGAGGATTTAGTTAAATATATGAAGGATAATGGTTGGGATAAAACCCATGCTCATTATGTGCCAAACTTTGTGGAAGAAAAGCAAGGTAATCCAATTGCAAAAGCTGAATTTGGGATTCCACAAGATGCTAAAATGTTGCTCTCATTAGGGCGTTTGCACGTAAATAAAGCTTTTGATACTTTGATAAAAGCTCTTAAAGAAACCGATAACACATATTTGTGCCTAGCAGGGGTTGGCCCATTAGAAGATGAGCTAAAAGCTGTGGCGGATAGTTTGGGGCTGGCGTCTAGGGTTAAGTTTTTGGGGTGGCGTAATGATACGGCTGATTTGATTTCTTCTTGTGATATTTTTGTTTGCCCATCAAGGCATGAAACATTGGGGAATGTGGTGCTTGAAGCATGGGCACAAGGCAAGCCAATTGTAGCAACAGCATCTGAAGGGCCAAGCCAATTAATCGAGAGTGGCAAAGATGGTGTCTTAACCCCTATAGATGATGTACCAGCATTAGCCAAGGCTATTAACAGCATGATTGCTGATAGTGACAATACTCATAAAATTGCCGAGGCGGGTAAGGCTAAATATGATGCAAACTTTAATAAAGCTGCCGTGGTGAAAAAGTTTATCGATTTATTTGCGAGATTAATTGAGGCAAAGAAATAAAATGCAATCAGAATTAAAACAGATTTTTACTGAGCATATGTTGGATAATGATGCTTTTATAAATGCGTCATTTGGCGGCAGAAAAACTATAAAAGATGCTAGCGATTGGAAAAAGGTTGAGAT
>QKFK01000139.1 GCA_003252195.1 Rhodospirillales bacterium | reverse complement strand
AATTGTATCATTAAGCCAGTTAATATTATTTGTGTCTTTAAGTGTAAATCTTGCTGTGCCACTAATGCTATTTTCGCTATTAAATGTTACACTTGCATCTGATACAAGTAATTCACTATGTTTTACACCGTTGCGTAATAAATCGTATCTGAATTTAACATTTCGTGTACCATCTGTAGCGTATAAGGCTTTTTGTAATTCTGTCATTATACCACCTCGTAATTTGTTGCAATAATATCGCAATCGACAGTATAAATTCCAGGTTGATAGGTATAATTAAATGACGAAATTATTCCGAAAATTTTGTTTCCATCAAAATCTCTGTAAATTATTGTTTCATTTTTCGCTATTAAAGATTTAAATTTTTCGAATTCTAATTTATTATAAATAGAATATTTTAATTGGAATGTCTGTGTATGTGATTCGCCAAATTCAAAACATGGATATGCCCTTCCGGCATACTGGACGTCTACACATTCATAACCTATTTGTCCAGTTTTCGTTATGCTTTCGTCACTTGAAAAGTTTAGAAAAATAAGGTTGTACGGACTGTTAGCAAGTGCAATAATAGCACCTTTAATTATTGTTGTAGCTGTCACAACATCGCTATCTTCAAAATTATCGTTATTGTCAATAACTCTTATAATATAATTGTTTGTTCCAACATTAGTATAATCATATACTGTAGCGTTGCTAAACTCTGATATTAATTTGCCATTGCAGATTAATTGCATTTTATCTTGTGTGTTAGTAACTGTAAATCGCACTCCATTTTCGACTTGTTCAGCTATTACTGTTGGCTTTAATGGCTTAAAAGCATCTATTGTTACTGTTTGTATAGTTGGCTCTGATGCTAATTCATAGCTATTGTAAATATAAAGAGCAACTGAATAACTCCCATTTGCCAAATAATCAGTAACGGTGTGGATTTTTTCAAGACTTCTTAATTTGCCTGAATTGTATACAAGTTTTTCACCGCTATATACTATTACCTGAAATGCAGTTTGACCCTCTGCTTGCCATCTTACAACTGGCTTTGATGTTGCTGTAATAGAAATGTTGTATGGTGGCTTTGGCGAGCTTCTGGCAACTATCCCAGCAGGCTCAGACCATTCTCCCGATATATTATCGGTGTTATATGTTCTAACTCGCCATTGGATTGTTCCTGCGGGCAATGTATCTGCAACGACAATATAATATTGATTAGTTGTTATTTCGCTTGCAAAATCTACCCATGTATCAGTTGCTTTAATTTGCATATCAAATTTAGTTTGTGCCGTTCCCGTGTCGATAACGTGTTGCCAACTAAATGTTTGTTCTTTTGTTCCATCAATAAACTCATTTAAAGGTGATACAATCTGCGTACTTGGAATACTATCTACCGTTGTAACTGCGACCCAATCTGATTGTGTGCTTTCTATATCATCATCAGACGTAACAATGACTTGCCATTCTATATTATTAGCAGTAAATGTATTCGCTGGAATTGTATAACTATTTTGACTTCCATCAATGGCAATTTCAGTATATTCTGTCACACCTTTATTTCTATATCTTAGCTTTGCAGATTTTTGAGTAAGAGGTATTCCTGTAGAGGGTGAACTGCGTGTGCGAAATTCCCATGAAAAAGTGTTGGCGACTTTTTTGTCAACAAATTTATTCGGAAACCTGTTTGTTGTATAGGTGTCAATGTCTGCGAAAGTTACCCGCCTATATGGTTTATGTGTGCTTAGATGGTTGGAAATTTCTAACGCAAAGTCAAAGGTGTACAATACGTTACTGTAAAAACCTCCATTAATTACACCATAGTATAGTCCAACACGGTATTCAGCTTCACCACCCATCCAATAGCCCCACCTTTTTTGGATGCAGTTATAACTATTGATAACAAGATTTGATAATGCCGCTTCATGATATGAAACATCAATTGTTTGTAAGTCGTACCAATTCATCGACATACCAATTGTTTCAGCGTAAGCATATCCATTATTAAGCGTTCCTGTTATTACTGTTCGTTTCCCGGTAACGTAGGCATATAAATCCGACTTAACGTAAGCTTTTTTTTCCATTGTTGGTGCTGGGGGAAAAACAACGCATAAAATTTTGTCAACTGTTTTGTTTGTGGAATTAGCGCCGTATTGGGTGCCTTGCACTACAGCTCCGACTGTTCCGCTTCCTACATACCCCGAACTATCAATTGCATAATCGTCTAGATAATATTCAGCCATTAATACGCCCTCCTTGCCTGATTTTGTCTTAAAACCATATTAACCACTTTGTTAAAATCTTCAACATTGTGCGCATCAATAACAACTTTTTCAATAGTTACTTGTTGTCCAGAAGAAACAGGCGAAAATGCATTTTGGGCATTTTTATTCAAGGGCTGAACGTGTGCCTTGCCATTTTTTATTGTCAATAATTCAGCTCCTGCCTCTCCGACTATTGCGGAGCCGTAGGGGAGTATTCCTCCTTTTGCCATCATTGGGATTTCAGGGATATGTGGTATCGCCAATTCAACTTTAGGGATGTTAATGCCTGGGATTAAATTAATTCCTTTTATTAAAAGATTAATCGGAGCTAACAAAATTTTAAGAAATGTATTAATCCCATCAACAATTTTATTAAGTCCTTTGATAATAAAATTAACAACATTCTTAAAGCCTTTTACTATTCCGTCCCATAGATTTATAAAGAACGAAGCTATTTTACTTAGAATACCTTTAATTCCGTCAACCATTTTATCGCAAACGTCTTTAATCTTATCCCATAGGTCGCTAAAAGCTTGCTTGACCTTATCAAAATTTTTAACTAATAAAACAATTGCAACTATTACTAATCCGATAGCAACAACAATTAATGTTATTGGTGACGTTATAAACCCTAACACCGCGCCGAATGTTGCACTTGCAGCTGTCGCTATTGTTGTTGCTATTGTTGCTGCATTTAAAGCAATGTTATACGCAATAATTGCTACGGTTATTATCCCTATTGCGGCAGCAATCAAGGTTGCAAGGGCCTTGTGTTCTTTACACCAATTAGAAATATCCATTAACACATCCACACCACCGGAAAGAATTTTAACAAATTTCAATATTACTGGCAACAAAACAGCGCCAATATCTGCCCCAAGTTGCTTGAATTTCTCGGCAAGTAATTTCTGTTGGTTTGCAAAGCTTCCCGACGTTTTTGCAAAATCGCCTTGTGCATCTTTTGTGGCAGACATGATGTAGTTATATCTAAGCGTTGTTTGCTCAGCTTGGGACATACTGTTATATGCCGTATCAATACCTTGTGAAAGGGCATAAGCTTCAAGATTTGCAACAGACATATTAATTCCAAGCTGTTTTAAAGGCTCTGTTTCACCAGATATCCCAGCGCGCAATTTGTCAAAAGCCTCTTCGGGTTTTAAGTTGTAGAAAGAAGCCATATCGCCAGCGAGTCCTGCAAGACCAATTGACATATCTTTTATCATTGCATTTGTCATGCCTGACGATTTAAGCATTGCACCCATGGTTGAGGTGAATTGTTTTGCGGTTAGTTCATTTAAGCCGAATTTCTCAAGTGCATTTTGGCTCCAATTATTAATATCGCTTGACATTTTTCCAAACGTAGTATCAACTACGTTTTGCACTTCATTTAAATCACTAGCAAGCTCAATTGATTGCTTCCCAAAATCAAAAATCCCTTTAATTACAAACGCTTTTGCAACAGTAATAGCAAGATTCTTAAATTTGCTATCAAGCCTATCAACTTGACCACTAATATTTCTAGTGCTGTTTTCAAAGTTATCAGTATCAACCCTTGTGTCAAAAATAAGGCTACCATCTGGCATTACCACACCTCCATTTACTTAAAAATTCTTTTTATATCTTCAAGCTCCTTTAGGTCGCTTGAGGATAATTTATGATTTAGTTCAACCAATGATTTATTTTCACGAATAAATTCAAGCTCATAGCTTTCAAGCTTTTTGCCTTTTGCTTTTTTATCTCGTATTAAAGTAACCGAAGTAAAAGTACATTCCCCAATTTCATTAAAAAGCCCTAGGAAAGTCCACCAGTGCATATACTCATCTGCTCTAATTTCACGACCGGCCACTCTATTTACTGCGGAAAAAATAATCTGCTCGTCCTGTTCCCAGTCATATAATTGTGGCTTTTGATGATGCGCCTCATTGTCTTTTCCGCCATTTAAAAACCATATAGCGTGCTTGTAGGCTTCGTTAATATCTGCAGGAAGATTATCACCAAAAAGGCATTTAATGCACGTTAAGGCTTGCTCCTGTGGACTTAAACCCAAATCGTTATATGCTTGAAATATAGTGAGAGCCACACGGTAATCTGTGCGTATTTGATAATCAATTCCATTAACACTAAGAGATTTAGGTAATTGTCCTATCATTATTTCAAACCTTTTACGGCACTTGTATATTTTGAAATTCGCTTTGATACCTCTTTGTTTTCTTTTTCTATCTCCGCCGTAATTATTGGAGAAACAGCGTCAAGAAAACGCTCATACAATGGCACGCCTCCAACTGGTGACATTGGGGAAACATTTCCGAATACAACATCTGATACAGGATTCCCTAATATGAAATCAATCTGTTTTTTTATAAAAGTATCCAAATCACTTACAGCAACACTTGTTTCATTAATAATATCGCCATCGGCCAAAATATTTTTTGCTTTATATTTTTCTATTTCTTTAATTGCAATATCAAATCTTGTTGCAATTGCAAAATCGGTAGGATTAAACATAATAATTCTTGAGCTATCTCCATTCAAATCATAACTTCTTAAACCATCATCAAAATTAATTGTTGTTGACATAAAAACACTCCTTTTAAAAAAATCAAGGACGGAGCTACCCGTCCTGTCTATTGTTAATCTGGCGTAAATTCTTTTGTTTCAGGATTAAACATCCCTTTTATTTTTGAACCAATATAGTGCAACTCAAAAGGAATCTGATAACCATTTGTGTCACCACCATACGAAGTAACAGCAATAATTGCTTCTTGCTTATATGCAGGGTACGCACCCGAAGTTGCCTCGCCCCATGTTTGAACTTCAACAATATCAGTTTTTACATCATCAAGAATTTTTTCATTGTCAATTATGCCCTGCAATCGAGAGTGAAGTCCCGACCCCATTACAGCAATATACGGCGCTACAGTTGTCTGCTTTTCATAGCTTGTTAAATTTGCAGAGGTTTCCCCAAGAATGTTCTTTTTCTTTTCAACGGTGGGATTCATATTAACTGTAAGTTCTTCAAGGTCAATTCCTATAAGTTCATATGAAGGACTTGCTATTTCTGAAATATTAATGTAAGTTGCAAGGTGTTTTCTTGGAATTTTATTTCCACTTACTACATTTGTCGCCATTATAATTCCTCACTTTCTAAAGTATAAATTGCATAAATTTGAAGCTGATAGGTTATTCCGTCGTTTACATTTCCGGTCGGAATATCAAAAAGCATTCCATTTGCTGAAGAAAGCTTTATCAGCTCACCAGTTTTTTCATTGGTTGTGACAACCTGCCCCTTTTGATTTTCAAGCCAGTAATTCAAATCAAGCAGAAAACTAGAATTACAAAGCCTGTCATAATCACCATAAGACTGCTGGCTTGCGTACAAAATAAAGCTGTGTCGCCTTGTCTGATTGCCGAGGACGTCCTCTTTTACAAGCTCATCGCCTGTGGAATAAAGCCCAAAATTTGTAGGGGAGTTATCAAGGAAGTCAACAGCAATTGCGTTTGTGAATTCTGAAATTTTAGGATAGCCCGTCAAAATATTCTTAACTAATTCAATAATGTTCATCTAACCCCTGCCAACCTCCTCGCTCCTCTTAAAATTTGTTCTTTCTTATCGGCTTTCATTCTTTCAAACCAAAATGCTCCCGCAAGAGGGTGCTTTGATTTGTTATAGTTTAAATCATTATTAGTAATCACCTTGCTTTCGCCTTGTCTTGCAAAAGCACTTCCTGTGCGACTTGACAACATTACTTTCCCATAATACTGATAACGTGCATATGGCGCTTGTTGGACAATCTCGCCCGAGCCAATACTAGTACCAAGTTTTGCAGATTTAAACAATATGCCACTTTGCATAGGGGTGTACGGCACCATTAATCGCATACATTCACTATCAATGAACTTCTGAACTGTTCCCCCAACTTGCAAACCTCGCTCGCTCAATAGCTGACTTGTGGGGTTTATTTGAACTCTAAACCTCATTATTTTGCTCCTAACTCATAATGCCACATTTTTTTACTGCCTTGGTCTTTAAAGTCAGCAACAGTTACAGTAAAAGCACCTAGTTTAAAAAGTTCCTTAAGGCTTTGTGAAATGGTTTGCTGTGAGCTTGTGTCGACTTCAACATCAACTATCCCACGAATAATAATATCTTTACTGGTGGTAAAATCAAGCTTTCCATAGTTCCCAAAAGGAATATAAACTGAAACCTTATCAGCGTTTACAAGCCCTGTTTTTATCGTGTTTGATTGCTGACATTCCTCCCAAAGAACACCTTTAATTACTCTGCGTGTGTAAGCGCCATTATTATAGCTGTAAAGCGTTAAGTCTGCGTTAGTAATCATAGTCTACACCTCTGTACAATAGCCCTGTGTCGAGCAGATAAGCCCTTATAATACCTGTGCGTTCTCTGCTATAATCAGAATCCGACTTGACGTTTTTAGTTACTGAATAACTGCCAACCTTTTCAGAAGTTTCTCTTTCGTCGTTATCCTGATTGTAAAAGCTTTCAGCCACCTCACAACAGCACATTTTAATTTCGTCGGTTACTTCAACAATTCTGCCGAAAGTGGCAGTATTAATAAGCTGTGTGGCTTTTCGTGAGTAAAAATCAAAAGAGGCAGTGTCAATAACCACCTCTTTGCCTGATAAGTACGCTGTGTAATCGCTTTGAGTTGCGTAATTTGTCATTGACACCGCTCCTTGTTATTCTTTGGGATTTTTAAAAGCTTCTAATTCTTCATTCAAAGCTTTATTTTCGGCTTTCAAGTCCTTGTTTTCGGCTTTTAGCGCCTTAACTTGTTCTTTAAGCTGTGAAGTATCCTTGTTTTCTGTCGCTTTAGAGCTTGCGCCCATTCCAATTGTTTTCATTAAAAATCACCCTTTCTTATTCTTTGTGAGATAGATAAATGCCAGCAAGCTTATTTTTGTATGCGTCAACAAGCCCATATTTACGATATTTAATAATATCAGAATCACTGTAAGTGTTAATGCTTGCAGGAATAATGTCACTTGCTGTGTGCTTATCAAATTTAATAATTGCAGGCTTATGAACAATCATGAAGTTGATATCTTTACCTGTTGCCGATTTTTGATAATGGCCTAGCTCCTCACCTGATGTTTTTCCGTCAAGCAAGTCAATTGCTGTGTAGAAACGGCTTTGAGGAACTTTCTTTGTAACAGCAAAGCTATTAAACACTTCTTTTGACTTTGTTGTATCAAGTGCTAAAAGCCCATTTACAAGGGTTGGGGTTGCATATAGAATCCGCCCCTCTTCTGGAACTTCGTCCTCATCCATTTTATTTTTAGCGTCCAAAAGTGCTGCTAAAAATTCAATAGCACCTGCAAATGTGGCAGCCGTACCTTTTGAAATGCCCTCAATTCCCGCAAGCTTTGCAAAAGTAAAGGCATCTGCTTCCGGTGCAACCTTTGTGCGGATAAGTTCCGCTGAAGCTTTTCCAAAAGCTATATTAAATGTTTCTTGATTATCCATAACGTCAACGGAAATCTTTGTGCCACGGTCATAATTGAATTCAGCTGACTTCCATTTAACGTCAACAGCCCCATCAGTATAGCCTGAATTTCTGTCATAGTCACCAAGACCTGTTACAGAAATTTGCGGATATAAAATTTCGCCGACGTTTGCGCCTGCCCTCATCATTGAGCTGTCACTTGTTAAGTCCGCTGTAACTGAAGCTTGCTTATAAACAATATCCAATAAATCGGTGTAGCCCTTTGCTAATGTAATTGTGTTTCCCATAAAAAATTACCTCATTTCTTAATTTTTAGTTTCTGTGATACCCATTGCGGCTTTCATGGAAGCCAGCGGGTCGGTCGCTGGGGGAGTTCCCAAAGTCCCCGAAACAGGATTTACGAATGGTTCGCTTGCCCCAAAAAGATAGTCATTTTCTTTTTGGCAAGCTTCAAGAGCAGTTTTAATATCTGCGTCCTGATTTTTGCTGGACTTTAGAATATCAATATCAAGCAGAGCCTTGACAGCCTTTGCGTTTTTAGCGCCAGTGGCAGTGATAGCGCTCTCAAGCTTTGAAGTGAACTCCATATCAGCAAGCTTGTTCTGATAATCGGTTTCTTTTGTCGCAAGGTCGTTTGTAAGGCCTGTGATTTTGCCTTGCAAATCCTTAACATCAATCCCCTCAAAGTCTTTCAGAGCAGTCTGAGCCGTTTCAAGCTGTGACTTGTAATTGTCACGCTCGGCCTCAAGCTTTGCCTTTGTGTTATTGATGTCAGCACCATTTTCGGACATAATCTTGTCGCTTGTCGATAACGTCCTTTTCAAGTCCTAAGTCCTCTAGAAATTTTCTTTGCATATAAATGCTCCTTTCATTTACGCTTTTTACGAGTTCGCTCTCATATTAACCGTAGTTTTACGACTTCGATTCGGTCATAGATTTAAAAATGGGTATAAAAAGAGCACCTCACCATATTGGTGGGGTGCTGGTGGTACTTATTTAATATTAGGAAAGTGATAATTATTCAAAAGACTTTGGTTTGTCCATCAATTTTTTAACATTATATAATTTTTTCTTATATGTATTTCCTTCTGAATCTTTAATAAATCCATAAATCATCATGTTATCGGAGTATTTTTTTTGAGAAAATAGTTTTTGCAGACTTTCAATATCCATCATGTGTGATGTACTTTCACTACGCCCAATTATTTTCAGACTATCTGAAACTGTGTCAAAATTATATGTATATTCCTTTTTAAACATTAAACCTATACTTTCAACTTTAATAGGTAATTGCCCTACATTTACAGCTTCAACCTGTGCATAATTTTTATTTCCTCCACCTATAGATGCAACAAACGACAATTTAAGAAGTATTTTTCTTTTATATGGTAACCTTGCGGTTCGTATTGAAACTACAATAGCAATAAAACTAAAGAATACAGTTAATACACTGAGGATTGCTGTTAAAAACCCTAGATTGTTATTACACCAATTAACAATATCCATCTTGCCTAACCCTCCCAACCTTTATTTTCCCTATATTTTACCACTTAAAATAGTAAAATGCAAGATATATTTACAATAAAGTATAAAAAAGTTATAAAAACACCACCGACACAATGTGAGGGTGGGGTTAGTCTTCGTCAAGATAGCTATATTCGTCAGACAAATAATTATCATTATCGCATTTTAAAGTTTCGTCTAACAATTGAAAGCCTTCGTCTTGATTGCCATCAAGAATATATTTTTTATCTGACATTAGTGCACCTCCCAAACTAAACCTGATTTTGTTTTTGATAGTAATATTTTTACAAGTTTATTATATTCCGCATCTGTGCGTTTGTCAATAACCTTTTTCTTTATTCTTTCTTTTTCAGTAGACAATATTTTTAAATTAAATTCTTGGGATTTTGTCAATATTTCAATTGCACCATTATTTTTTACTATAGAAAGCGATTTAATTCGGTCGTTAGAAAAAAAGAAGTTCAAATCATGCATGGAAAAACTTCCATTTCTTGGGTGATTGTGCATTATAAATAAATCTTTTCCATAAGCAAGCATATCAGTTGCAGTTTTAGATTTAAATTCAAGGACATCATCTTCACCAAAGCTTATAGATTTTTGTTTGAAATCCTTATCAAAAATAAAAGCAACTTCCTTGCTGTCGTTAGCCTCCATTGCAGTTTTTAAAAGTTCTTTATGCTGTTGGTGAATATATTTACATTCAATATCAGTATACTCATTTACCTTTATTTCTGGAACTTTTTCAATAGCTTTTTCAGTTATGTGAGTAAATTTATTCGTTGTTTTTTCAGCAATTTTTGACTTCTTATACCTCCCAACCCCAACATCCCCAAGACCGTCAATAGTAATGCGTTCTCTCTGTTGAGGCAACTCCATTTTAGAAGAAAACTCAGAATACTGCGCCATGGTTGAACGGTACCGACACCGTGCAAATGTAATCTCATCCTCATTAGCACCGCCCTCTTGCAAAAGCTTGATGTCCTGCCTTTGCTTGCGCATTAAGGTTTCCATTTTTCGTTGGTGCTGTGTAGCCTCATAAGCGTTGTACTCCTTGCCTGCATACTCACGCTTAATGTTTTCATTTGCGTTCAACTCTGCAAGCTCCTCGTCGGTGTAGGTGCGTTCTGAAACGCCTGGAATAAAAGGGAAGTAGCTGTGATAACAATTTGCCCCACAAAGCCCAGTAACACTTCCAAGCCCACAAATTTCAACAAGCTGTTGCTTTGTGAAAACCTTGCCCTGCCACTCTTGATGTGATGGGCGAGCAGTTCCATGCCATGTAACCTCAAAATATTCAGTTTCAAGTTGAATAGCGTTATCGTCATTAATCTTTGAGGTAACCTGATTAACCCCAGTCATAACAGCTCTCCGACTTGCAACAGGAACACGATTACTCCAGCCAGTAGCATAATCAACTGTGCGAAGTCCAGAATTAGTCATTTCGAAAACAGTACGCTTTATAACTGAATTGTAGTCGAATGCACCGCTTGTTATATCAAGCATAGCAGAATCAAGCGTTTTCTGATAAAATTCAGCAATCGGCTCAAAAACTATCTTCCCATCAACTTTTTTTGCAAAACCTAAAGATTGAGTAATATTTTTCAGTTCGGTTTTGGTTTGCAAGGCCGTTGCAGTTATAAGCTGTTGCAGTCCTGCATTTTCAGCAAACGGAATAAACGGCTTGCCGACAGCCTCATACAAAGCCTTATCCCTTGCATAGCCTGTTTCAATTACACCGGTATAAAGGTTGTCTATTTCCTCATCTGAAAGTTTTAAAGTGTCTTGTATGTAGGATTTAATTTCATCATTGGATTTTCCGAGTTCTGAAAGCCTTTGAATTTGCCAGTCAGCTGAACGTGTTATTTCGGAATTGATTTTAATTCTACGGATAATATCGGACATTATTCGGCTTTCAAGCTCTGAAAAATGCAGTTCCAGAGGGAGCGGAATGCCCTCTAATTCACTTGGGTTGAACATTATTCAATCACCTTTGCTTGCTGTGGAACGTTCCTTTTAGCCGTTGCCTCGTCCTCGCCAAACCACTTCATGCGGTATTCCCACAAAGCCATTACGCCCATTGCAACGTCCGCCATATCCTGCTTGCGTTCAGCTTCCTCATCAGTAAGAATACTATCCTTGAAATTGCACACAAGCTCAAACTTTCGTGTTGCCATTCTGTTGTAAAATGCAAGTGCAAACACAAAATCGTCAAGGCATTCCTTGAGATTTTCTTGAATTGCAGTAACCATATTGTACTTGCGTTGCTTTGCCGTCTTTATTTCGGTAGCCGTTTTCGCAACGTCGGCAACGTCTGACAAATCGCCATAACTTAACGACACATTGAATTCAATCCGCCTTAAATAAGCGTTTAAGCCGTTAATAAGTGAACTGTCACGGAATTCAGGGGAGAATACCTCAAATAATTCTTCATCTTTGCTTTTTTCAACCTCTATCGCACGATAAAGCCGTCTATTAAGCTTTTCTACTGTCCCATCTTTTTTCAAAGCTGTGCGTGGAACATGAATTGCCCTCTCGCCGCTCTCAAACTCCCACTCAAGCCGTCCAAACTGCGTATCAGTAGATTTAATCAAGTCAATCGCACTGTCAAAAACAGAAACACCGTTGAAACTTCCGTCAATTGTGTTTGGAATTGGGTTTCTGTAATAACCAAAATCAGGACGGTTAATTGCGTATAACAAAGGCTGTTCTGGGAGCTTTGCCCACTCTGGAATGCTTGTCAATGCTGTCGGTCTGCCTATTTCACTTTCACTTGTGGAAAAATAAGCCTTGTTATAAATTAAAAGCCCATTGTCGGTCAGCTCATGGAATTCAAACCGTCTATAGTAATCATTGCCGACCTTTTTAGTATCAATAAAAGCAACGTGGGTGAGACGTCCACGATTGTCAAACTCAATCGGCACAAACCTGTCGGGAGTGACGTATTCGGCCTTGTTTTCCCCAAAAGGCTTAATAATAAAAGAGCCTAAACCTAAACCTTTTTGCAGGTTTTCGTTAAGCTCCCTTGTGGAATATTTAAAAATTTCGTCAAGCTTTTCGTCGGTAATAGTTGCCGTCATTTCGTTGAGTGAAATGTTCGCAAGTTCTTTGCAGATTCCTTGTTCAATTCTGAGGGATTTAACATTATCGCCAACCCATTCGGCTTTTCCAGAAAGCATATTGCTCCAATACGCAATTTTATCAAGCATTGTTGTTGAAAGCTGAATATCTCTCCCAATAACCTTTTTTAAATCATCCCTTTTAAACATTTTTCCTATCAGCCCCTTTATAAATCCAATTATATTTTGGAACATATTAAACTCCTCCAGCGTCAATATATCGTTTCATATCTCTTTCAAACGTGTACTCGAATGCGTCAAGGCTGTCAATATCGGTGCTTCCGTCGTCAAGACGTTCGTCCTTGTGCTGTTCTTTTTGGTTATAAACTGCATCACATAGCGCTGTTCTAAGCGAATTGCAATCGTCACAATAAAAAAACCTGCCAAGCCCCATCAGCCTTACAGCACAGTTAATTCTATCGTTTACCTTGTCTTTTCTTGCAGGACGAACAATCGCATGAGGAAAAGCTTTTTCAAAAGCACGTTTAACCCCTCGACCAAGCACTGTTTCAGCATTATCCCAATAAACATAATCAATCTCGCCATACTCATTAAAGACTTTTTTTGCAAAATCGAGCACAAGCTTGTCAAGGTCGTTGCTGTCATAATCGCCAAAATGCCTTTCAGACTTTAAGGCGATAAGCTCTTTATAATCTCGGGTTTTAGCAGTTGCAACAAAAGCATGGCCAGAGCCGTTCCCGCCAAAGTCAATGCCGATTGTGATTTCAGTAATCGAGCTTTTTAAAATTTGCTTTACTTTGATTTCGTTTGTAATTCTATCGACTATTTTACAATAAAAATTCTTTGGATTATCTGCAAAACGCCTGTAAATTGCGCCCTCGGCACGTTTCCAAAGCCCTAGAATATATCGGTCGTAGTAAATTGTTCCGTCATATTCTTTGCATAAATCCTCGACGAACTTTTTATCAAGAAAAGGGTTGTCAAAAATAGTGTACTGCTGGCAATAAATATCGGCATCGCTGTCGATAAAAGATTTAAACCAATGTGTTGGATTTTGAGGGTTGCAAGCTCCGTCAAAACAGCTATAAGGCTTGTCAAGACGGGATTTCAGCATTGTGAAAACTTCCTCATTCCAGTCAGCAACCTCATCACCATAACAGTATTTAATGCTTGAACCACGAAGCTTAGAAACCTGTGAAACCTTTTCAGCACCAAGGCAATAAACCTTTTCGCCAAACATATTGCAAATGTTTTGTGAGTTGATTTCGCCGACTAATTTACTGCCCCAAATCTGCCTTAACGGCTCAATTATATTACGCTCAATAGTGCCTTTAGATACGCCAATAATAGCGACAAGTCCAGGCTTGCCAACCCTTGCCCGAATTCTTTTGGGAATAACAAAATAGTCCATATAAGTCTTACCAGAACGTGTTGCACCGGACTTTATGTTCCAACGGTGGTCCGCGTTTCGGAAAAACTCTTGCTGTTTAGCTGAAAAACGGCATTAAATCACTCCTTTGATTTCTTTGAGAACGCTGTCAAGCTTTGCAAGTTCCTCAGAATTATCAGAGCCGTTAGTTTTTGCAATGTCGGTTTTAAGCTTAGTAATTCGGAGCTTCTGCTCCTCGCTCGCAAGCTCCCAGTTATTATGGAGCATTATGTCGTACTGTTTAATCAGCGAACGCAGTTCAGATTGAGCACGAGCCTGTGCTTTCATAAAATTAGCTTGCTTGTCCCAGGCTTGCTCTACGTTCCACTCCATTGTCTTGGATGTTTTACCATTTGAAATCTTGCTTATTTCTTTAGTAGTATCTTGCTGGTCCCTTACATAAGCAATCCGCTGGGCTCTGACAATGGCAGCGTAGGCAATCTGAATGTTATCCCAAAGAATATCAAGCGGGTCAAGCGACATATTATTGACAATGTCAAGCGTTTCCTTGGGGAGATATTTCTCAAACAGACCATGCTTTTTTGCGTTTTTGTTTTCAAGAGGAACGCTAGGAGAGTGACCGACAGTATTTTTATTGTTTATTTGACCGCCTTTATTTTTCCGAACGTTCGCTTTTTTATCCGAACGTTCGCTATCCCATTTATGAGTACATTTCCATCTGCGAACAGTGCCTTCCGGAACGTTTAATTGACTTGCAATATCAATCAACTTGGCACCTTGCAGGTATAAGGCTTTGGCTTTTTCTATTCGTTCATCGGGTGCTCTCGGCACTGTTTTCACCTCTATTCGTTTTGTTTTGGGGAAAAGAAAAACACTCCATGGTGGGAGTGTTTGCGATAATTTGTTAATTTTTTTCTTTGATAGTGTGTTTTATTTCCTCATTTAATTTATTAAAATGTTCTAATAAACTACTAACGTCTATCTGTCTTTTTTTTTCTTGTTCAACAGTTGGATTTTTTATAGGTTTCAAATTATCACTCTTTTGTTCTTTTTTCATCCCTACTCCTCCTTTAGTTGTCATTATTATTTGCAATTATAGAATCGCTTAATCTAACATTTAATAATCTTAATACAAATGGTCTGACATAGGTGTTAATAAATATTCTTTTTTCTTCTGAGTTTTTTCCTAAGCAATTTTCTTTATTAAAATCTATTTGTAAGATAAAAGTTGTTTTATCATAAACACTTTTTACAGGATAAGCAAAGTATTCCTTTAATTTTTTAGACTTGCCTTTATCTTTGGAAAAATAAAAATCTTTGTTAATTTGTTCCTCGTTTAAAAATACGTATTCTTCATTATTGCTATTGTAAACTGTTTTGAAATAATGTTTGCAGCCTCGTATCGAAGCAATTTTTTTCTTAGCCTTTTCTGTTGTATCAGATTTATATCCGACAAATGAATATTTATTTTCATTTTGCCCAGTCATTATAGATACAACACTTATTCTTACTTCAACATCATTACCTGTCTTAATTTTTAAAATACTATAAATGCAATTACAGATTAATTGCGCCGCTGCTTCAAAAGATAAATCTTTATTTTCCGAGTTTTCAATAACATTTTCAGCTGCCCTTGACATAGTATCTTCAAGAACTTGGATTTTTGTGATGAATTCTTTTTTTACTAAATAATCTTTATATTGCTCATGCTTTATATGGTTAGCTAACCAAAATAAAAATAAGAAAACAATATATACACTTACTACAACAATAGGAACGACAAACTTCTTATCATTACAAAATATATTAATAAGTACTGGTATTAATACCACCTGGAAAATAACATTTACTATTGTTTGCACTAAAGGGGCTCCGAAACATTTAATATATAAATTTCTTAAATAATCTTTATTATACAATAACCCATCTCCTCAAACGTCATTTTCTACATTTTACCACGTTTTAGGAGAGATTACAACAAAATAATTCAAAATAATTTATATTTTGTCACCATTGCAATATAATGTTAATTATACCATGTGCAGTATGTCAAAACAAAGGGAAAACACCTTTCACCCATAACCAAAAACGCCCCTAGATATGCACCTAAACGTGCAAATAGCCTTTAAATTATATTAATTCTTTTATTAGCAACATTCCAATACCCCTCGTCAATCTCAAAGCCAATAAAATTTCGGTTGGTGTTTATGCAGGCGACGGCGGTTGTTCCGCTTCCCATGCAGTTGTCGACAACAACATCACCCTCGTTGGTATAAGTGCAAATAAGATACTCAAACAATGCCACTGGTTTCTGTGTTGGATGAAGCCCTTCACGCTGGCATTTGAAT
>QKFK01000079.1 GCA_003252195.1 Rhodospirillales bacterium | reverse complement strand
ATAAAGTAATATTTCACCGCATTGGTGGGGGTAAGCAAGCAGAAATCCTCAAAAGCAAGATAACCATTCTTCCCGGCACCACGTCCAACCAAAATAAAAAGAACAGGCCAGCGTAGCTGACCGTCCTCACGATAGACACAGTTATGAAGTGCAAAACAAAACCTTTCCCACGGGAGGAGTACAAAAGGGAAATACTTTTGATAGCTTAAATATTTTTCAAGCTGTTCCTCGTCAACAAAAAGCTTTTCCTCTGAAAAAACCTTCTCAACATAGTCGCAAAGGAGCAATTGTTCCTCGCAGACAACAGCGTTCCCACTTCTGACAAAGTCAATATAATCCTGAATATTAGAGTTCATCATCCTCACCACTCACGCAACTTTCGGTTGAAAGCCCAAGCTCTTTTAAAATCGAAAGCTTTTGCTTGTTGTACATTACCGAGGATTTAACAGCCGGATTTTCAACCTCAATGTTAACGCCCTTTGCTGAAATGCGGGTGTACTTAAGTCCATTCTGTTTAATGTCCTTTTGCATTTCACGTTCCTTTTGCCAATAGAAAATATAGTCGTCAATCAGGCTAAGAAAATGGCTGACGTTCGCGCCTTTCTTTTTTAGCTGGTTTATAAGCGATTCTTTTATTTGTTTTGCCGTCAATTTTTTTCACCTCTTTTTTAAGTGTTCCCCTCACGCGCGTGAGAAATCGGAAATGTCTATTCCCTCTCGTTCCCGTTTTAGTCAAAAATTTTGCAATTTTTTCACC
The DNA here is from genome assembly GCA_003252195.1 of Rhodospirillales bacterium. Classification (GTDB taxonomy): domain Bacteria; phylum Pseudomonadota; class Alphaproteobacteria; order QKFK01; family SZUA-500; genus SZUA-500. The sequence continues at coordinate 2,020 of QKFK01000079.1, read as the reverse complement.
CGGGGGTATAGTATTTACTGCGTAAAGCCATTATAAAAAGGCTTCACCAACATTCTGTGTTAGTGAAACCTTTATGTTTTGATTTGTGGATTTCGTTGTGGCAAGTGGGACAAACTGCGATAAGATTGGGCTTTCCGGTATCGTCGAGCCTGCTTAGTGCAAGCCTTGGAACTCGCCTGACGTAATTCACATGATGAACTGTTGTCGCCTTGGTGTAAATGCCCTTCGCCTTGCAAAGCTGGCACTCGAAGTTCTGCTCTTTGAGGACCTCCTCACGCAGATTTATCCACGCAGTTGACTTATAAAACTTGAATAATTGATCCGTTTTTATAAGGTTTTTGAGGTGGAATTCGAGGGTTTGTGGCACTGGATTTCTCATTTATTGTGCGATAGGGAAATTACGCAACCCATTATTAATATTAAGTCCTAATTCAAATAAGCCTTCTTTAAGCAAACTTCCAAGTATGTAAAAACCTATTATAATTGAACTAGCTATGATAATTGTAATTAAAAAAGCTAATATAATTTTTGCACTATTCTTCATTCATATCTCCTCTATATATTTTTGTCCACACTGTAGGCTAAATAATAAGTTGGTTCTGACCAAGTTCCTGATTCATTTATTTTTATATATATGGAAGTGCCAGGAAATCTTGAGTTTAATACAGCAGTATATGTACCTCTGTTTTCGTAAAATTTCACTCTAAATTCTCTACAGTTATAATAACTATTCTCTGGTGGCCCACTAAAAGTATCTGATTTAGAATAAGATTTAGTTATACTTTTAGTTATTCCTAACGAAGCTGAACTAATATCCCCAGATATCTCACAACTAAGAGTAGAAGACCAACTGCTAGATAATGTTTGAGTTTGTCCTCGAGCAACTGAAGTAACAAAACTATCTTTAACATAAACGCCATAGCTAGTAGTAGTTTTGTTAACGTTTGAATAATAATCTCCAACTAATAACTTAAGCACAGGCTCATTATATTGTTGAATTGCTACAATGCTTTTTTCATTATTAATATTTTTATATTCAGATATTATAATTTGACCAGCACTAGGATTTTCTTCAATTAATTCTTGAATTACATCGTTTGGAACATTTAAGTCTGGATTTTCAAAAATGATTTGGGGTTGTAATTGTAACTGTATTTCCTGTGCAGATACAATTTGTAGATTTAGTATTAAAGCAACACTAAAAGCCAATAGCATAGAAAAACAACGTCTTTTAATTTTTATCATAAAATTACCTCTTTTTAATTTTTTGTCAATATATTGCAAATGAATAATACCATATATTTAATTTAATGTCAATAGTTAGAAATAAATTTAATTAATTCTTTCATTAGCAATACAATACCCCTCGTCAATCTCAAAGCCAATGAAGTTTCGGTTGGTGTTTATGCAGGCGACGGCGGTTGTTCCACTGCCCATGCAGTTGTCGACAACAATATCACCCTCGTCGGTATAAGTGCGGATAAGATACTCAAACAATGCGACTGGCTTTTGCGTTGGGTGAAGCCCATCACGCTGGCACTTGAATTCCAAAGTCTGACGTGGATAATTCGTGTATTCGGTTATGTAACTGTTGCTCAAAGTAGTTGCATCATAAACAAAATCGCTCTTGCGTTTTTCCTTGTTTATAATCGGCTTGTCTAGCTTTATTAAGCCTTGTGGGTTGTAGGTCGGACGTTTCTTGTAAAAAACGCAGACATCTTCAACACACCGAAGTGGCTGAAATTTTGCGAACGGAAAGCCTGTGACTTGGTTTTTCAGCCAGTACCAGCAGTAACGAAAAAGCTTGCGGTTGCTGTTGATAAGCTCGGTTGTAAATGGTTGACTTGATGTAAGGACGATTGCTCCGTTGGGTTTAATTATGCGTTCGTATTGCTCCCATAAGAGATTGAACGGAATTATTGAATCCCATCGGCAACCTGTGATGCCATAAGGCAAGTCGCAAAGGATCATGTCAACGCTCTCGGGTTCAAGCTGTGACATTCCAAAAATGCAATCAGTG
>QKFK01000238.1 GCA_003252195.1 Rhodospirillales bacterium | reverse complement strand
TTTTGTTTACATAATTTTACAAAAAAATTATTGAATATCGATACAAAAATACTTAATCTTTAAGTATAAAAATATCGATATAAAAAGGGCTAATAATAAAGTGAAAAACTCCATTCGCGATAATGAACAAAGAAAAGCAGGGATTCCTACAATCAAGCGTCTCCCTCAATATTTGCGAATCTTAAAAGACCTTGAAAAACAAGACGTTGAGACAGTTTCAACAACTTTTCTAGCCCAAGAATTAAACATTGAACCAATCGTTGTACGCAAAGATATCGCTTCAACAGGAGCAGAAGGCAAGCCTCGAATCGGCTTCACAACCAAAGAAGCAATTAAGAAAATTGAGCATTTTTTAGGTTGGGACAATGTAACGGAAGCTTTTTTAGTTGGAGCAGGCAACTTAGGTTCTGCCTTAATGGGATATCAAGGCTTTCAAAACCATGGCTTAAAAATAATTGCTGCCTTTGACAAAGACGATAAAAAAATAGGGCAAGAAATTCACGGCATAAAAGTTTTATCCATGGAAAAACTACCTAACTTGGCCAAACGCATGCATATACACATTGGAGTTATATGTGTTGATGCCGAGCACGCACAAGAGGTATCAGACATAATGGTTGAAGCAGGAATTAAGGCCATATGGAATTTTACACCTGTGAAACTAAAAACCCCTGATGATGTAGTTTCTCAAAAAGAAGATTTATCATCTGGGTTAGCAGTTTTATCGGTAAAATTAGCTTCTAAACTTGGCTTTGTGGACATAGAAGAGGTGTGACATGACAACTAAGATTTCTATTTGTATGGGTAGTTCTTGTTTTGCAAGAGGCAACGCAATCAACCTTAAAACCATCGAAGAATATATAGCTAAAAACAACCTAGAAGCTGAAATAGAACTTGGCGGAATTCGCTGTGGTGGACAGTGTTCTGAGGGACCTAACATTGCCATTAATGACGTAATTTATCACGAAGTAGATCAAGGAAGTTTGATTGATATCCTTGATAAGCACTTCAAAGGGGAGAAATAATCCATGGATTTACAATACCCTTTATTCACACTTAAAACAGATTGCCAAGATTGTTATAAATGCTTGCGCGAATGCCCTGTAAAGGCGATTAAAATCGTTGAAGGTAGTGCTAACATTATTCCAGAATTTTGCATTGCCTGCGGTCACTGTGTTGAGATATGCCCTGCCAAAGCAAAACAAGTTAGAGACGACTTAGGCAGAGCTAAATTATTAATAAAAGAAAAGAATACAATATACGCATCTCTTGCCCCTTCATGGGTATCTGAGTTTAAGGGAGTAAGCGAAGCACAAATCATATCTGCGATTCGCAGATTAGGCTTTGCTGGCGTAAGTGAAACAGCCCTTGGCGCAGAAGAAGTTTCGGCTAATGTCGCCAAATCTCTTGCCAGTGGAGAAAACCGCATTTACGTGTCAACAGCCTGCCCTTCTGCCGTTGAATTTATATGTAAATATCTACCAGATAAAACAGATTTACTTACATCTTTAGATTCTCCATTGCTTGCTCACTGCAAAATGTTGCGCAACGAGTTTGGAGATAACATTAAAACTATTTTCTTTGGTCCATGTATCGCAAAAAAATATGAGGCAGATAGACACCCAGATGTTTTGAATATCGCCCTAACTTTTGACGATTTAAGAAAATGGCTAGAAAAAGAAGAAATTAATCTTAAGGAAATCAAACCAAACCAATTTGACATTTTTGTTCCTCGTCATTCTGAAGAAGGCGCGATGTACCCAATTGAAGGCGGAATGATTGAAACATTAAAGCCATATCATGAGCGTTCAAAATACCATTACATTTCAATTTCTGGTATTAAGAACATTGAACGTGAGCTACGCAATCTACATGAAAACAAATTAACAAAACCTGTGTTTATTGAAGCTCTTGCCTGTGAAGGTGGGTGCGTTAACGGACCATGCTCAGAAAACGAAGAAAGTGGCTTAGAAGAACGCATGGATGTTCTTAACAACAGCACAATTCCAAGCCAAATAAAACGATCTCCGTCTGTAAGGATTGAGCAGAAATACGAACCTATTGATGTTAATCAAAACAACTTTGAAGAAGTTGAAATGCGCAGAGCTCTGCTCAAGGTTGGCAAACGCTACATTGAAGATGAATTAAATTGTGGTGGTTGTGGCTACGGCACCTGTCGTAACTTTGCAAAAGCATTGTTACAAGGCAAAGCAGAAACAGATATGTGCGTATCATATATGCGCCAACAAGCTCAGAAAAAAGCCAATGCTTTAATTCGTTGCATTCCTGCTGCTATTGTTTTGGTTGACGCTAGACTTAACATAATGGAATGGAATGATAGATTCCTAAAATTGTTCTTCCATGACGATGAGCATTTAGAAAATTATCCAGATAAAGATTTGGAAAATGCTCGTCTAGACGACTTTGTCCCTTTTGTAAACTTGTTCCAAGCTGCATTAAAAACCGAACAAGACATTAGGAAAGAACATTTGAAAGTTGATAACCGTCTTTACGATATAACCATTTTTAACATTACAAAAAAACAAGTAATCGGTGGAATTATACAAGACGTAACAGGCTCTGAAATGAAGCGCGAGCAAATTGCGCAAAGAGCCAGAGAGGTTATTAACAAAAATCTATCTACTGTACAACAAATTGCCTGCACCTTAGGTGAGCACATGGCAGAAACAGAGATTTTATTACGTTCTATTGCTGAAGGTTTCTCTTATGACAATAACAATAAGAGTTACACCGAAAAGAAATTAGAGCAAGACGAAACACAAGAAAACATCAAGGATAAATAAGAAATGGTTTCTTCTTTATTTGTAGAAATAGGTAACGCTCAGCGTTTTAAGCACGGACAAGATATCTGTGGTGATTCTATTTTCTCACAAAAAATCCCCGAAGAGGACCGCTTAGTTTCTGTTTTATCTGATGGCCTCGGGAGCGGAATCAAAGCTAATGTACTGGCCTCCATGACTGCACGCATGGCTTTTAAATTCGTAGCCAGTAACATGGAGCTTGTCCGCTCTTCCGAGATAATGATGGACGCTCTGCCAATTTGTCAGGTAAGACGAATTAGCTATGCTACTTTTACCATAATCGATTGCATCATGCAAGGTAAGACGCAAATCATTGAAATGGACAACCCACCCTATATATTCATTCGTGATGGAAAAGTAACCCCTGTAAACTCAAAAGAATTAAGCTCTCCAAAGTGGAAAGAGCGCACTTTACATATATCTAGCATTGACACACAGGCTGAGGATAGAATTATCGTGTTCTCTGATGGTGTTAGCCAAGCAGGCATCGGCACACAAAAATATCCTCTTGGTTGGCGCAATCAAGGTTGCAGTGAATTTGTGCAAAAAAAGATAAATCAAAATCCAACAATATCAGCCAGAGACTTGGCAAATGCAATTGTAGATGAAGCAAAGTCTAAAGAACCAGGACAAGTACCAGGTGATGACATTAGTTGCTCGGTTTTATATTTTAGAAAACCTCGTAAATTACTCATTTTAACAGGACCTCCTTTCCACGAAAATCGTGATGCTGAATTTGCATCGTATGTTGAATATTTTGATGGCAAAACTGCAATATGCGGAGGCACTACGTCTAATATTATAGAGCGCGAATTATGTCGTAAATGCGACATTGATAAGACTTCTTTTGACAACGAAATTCCAGCTGCGTCTATCATGGATGGAATTGATTTAGTCACCGAAGGAATTTTAACCTTGACCAGTACTTATAAAATACTTAAAGAAGGAGAAATTCCAAATAAGAACCATGCTGCGGCAAGGCTAGCAAAATTGTTGATTGATAGTGACGATATAAAGTTTTTAGTAGGAACTAAAATCAATAACGCGCACCAAGATCCGTCTTTGCCTATAGACTTGGAAATTAGAAGAAATATTGTGAAGAAAATAGTAAAAATTTTGAAGCTAAAATATTTGAAAGAGGTTAATATCGAATTCATCTAAAACAACATTTTAAGGAACATGAACATGAAAAAAGTAAATATTGAGATCTGCATCGGAACTACATGCTTTGTTATGGGAGCTTCACAATTACAAGGGTTAGAAGATTCTTTACCTGAAGATATTGCAGATAAAGTAGAGATTAAAGAAGTAAGATGCATGGATTTTTGCAAACAACAAGACCACGGATACCAAAAAGGTCCTTTTGTAAAAATCAATGACAAAATCATCGGTGAAGCAAACGTTTCATCTGTTATATACGAAATAAGAGAAGCACTAAAATAACAAAACTAACAAAAAAAGAAGGGGATATGCGACATGCTACCTAATGACAATAACGCAGCCAGAATGAGAACTCAGATTCTTATTAAAATTGCCGAGGCTTATCTAGAAAACAACCTTGAAGCAACAGATAGAATCCCTCTGGAATTAAGACCAAAATCAATGGCATCTACAAGATGCTGTATCTACAAAGACAGAGCCGTTTTGAAATATCGTTGTATGGCTGCAATGGGTCATTCAACTGAAGATGAAACAGATGAGTTAAAATCATTATCATCTTATGCAAAAGACGCTCTAACTAGAGAAAGTGTTGATGGTCCTGTTTTAACCGTTATTGACACTGCATGCAGCGCATGTATTTCTGCTCAATATTTGGTAACTAACGCATGTAGAGGTTGTTTTGCTCAACCATGTAGAGTTAACTGCCCTAAAAATGCGATTACCATGGTTAATGGCAAAGCTAAAATTGACCCAGAGTTATGTATTAACTGTGGTCGTTGTAAAGATATGTGCCCTTACCACGCCGTAATTAGAGTTCCAATCCCTTGTGAAGAAGCCTGCCCTGTTGATGCCATTAGCAAAGACGAAGAAGGCAAAGAGCATATCGACCATGAAAAATGCATCAGCTGTGGTAAATGTTTACGTTCTTGCCCATTTGGCGCGATTATGGAAAAATCACAAATTCTTGATGTGTTAAAACAAATCAAAGAAACCGATAAAGAGGTTGTTGCCATGGTTGCCCCTGCTATTATGGGTCAATTCCCTGGTGATATAAACCAAATTGTTGGTGCCATTAAAGCAGTTGGCTTTGACAAAGTTATCGAAGTTGCTGTTGGTGCAGATATCACTACTCGCAACGAAGGTGACGAGTTTGTAGAGCGCATGGAAGAAGGCGCTGAATTTATGACAACTTCATGTTGCCCTGCATATGTTCAAGCCGTTAAAAAACACATTCCAGAAATTGAGCCTTTTGTATCTCATACATTAAGCCCAATGCGTTACACTTCTGAAATTGTTAAAAAAGAAATGCCTGAATGTGTTAGCGTATTTATCGGACCATGTATTGCCAAACGTGTTGAAGCTATGGAAGATGCCAATACAGACTATGTAATGACATTTGAAGAGCTTGGTGCGTTGTTTGTTGCATCTGGCGTTATGGTTGGCGAATGCGAAGCTAGTGAGCTTGACAGAGTAGCCTCTGGTGAAAGTAGAGCCTTCCCATTAACAGGTGGTGTTGCTGGAGCTGTTGCAGCTTACCTTGATGGAAAAGCAGATTACCGCCCAGAAGCAGTTGACGGCTTAAGCGTTGCAAACGTAAAAACACTTAAACGCTACGCGACCAAAAAAGGTACTGTACCTGGCAATATGTTAGAAGTTATGTGCTGTGAAGGTGGTTGTATTTCTGGTCCAGGAACAATTGCGCTTCCTAACAAAGCAACTCGTACGGTTACTAAATACAAAGAAAGTAGCCCTACAATTAAAGGAACAACTAACGAAGAAACCACTTCTTCATGTGGTGGTGGTTGCTCTGGCTGCAAATGCTGTGGCTAATCTATAATATACAGCAAAAAAGCGGGGCTAATTGCTCCGCTTTTTTCTTATAATACGAACCAGCCATTATCAAACATAGTTTAACAAAACTAGCCTCTTCTCGCATTTGCTATTTCATAATCTTGCCTAGCACGCAATATAGCCTGCTCATGGACTCGCATTGCTTCAGAGATAGCCTTTTCCTGAGCTCGTATCGCCTGCTCCATCACTTTTATTGACTCTTGCATCTTATTATCCATAGATACAACACTCCTTTGCAAACAAATTATATAAACAATATATTAACACAAGCTAATGCGAATAAAAATAGAAAAAACTAACCTCCGCGACCACCACCGCCACGACCCGCTGGCGCGCTAGCTCCTCTGCCACCTTTAGACAAACCTTCAGCTCCACGACCTCTCGCGCCACCGCTTCTAACCACACCAACTCGTTGCACAGAATCGCCTCTACCATTAGAATATTTTGTCTTCATCACTAAAACTTGTTTAGTCTTCTGAGCGGATTTGCGTCCTGCCTCATGCTCACGCCTATTTGCCCGAGCCTCTTTGCCCTTTTGTTGCGAACGAGGGTTTATCAAAACCTTTCTAGCATATTCCAAACCATGAGAAGGAACTTCTCTAGCATTTACTTTTTCTAACGCCTTAGGTGATGCAGCGCCATAATTTCTACCGTCGGCAAAACGGCAAATTCTTTTAACCAAATTGTTCATGGTTAACACACCAGACAAAGCTTTAATAACCACCAATGTGCTCTCATGAAGCTTTTGACATACCTTTTCTATAAACTCATCGCTTTTACCAGAGATTGCATCTTCTTCAAACCATGCAGCAAAAGCCTCCATCGCCGCAGCGCCACTATCCTTTGCCTCAGCACCACCGTCAATAACCGCCCCCTCATAAGCTTTAGATATAAACTTATTTTCATATGAGAATAAAATACAAGGAGGTTCATCACCACTTGCAGCCAGCTCAAAGCAGGCCTCCATAGTTTGGGCTATTGCATCAGCCTCGACCACCTTTTCTGTCATTATGGCATTTGCTACATTGGTTTCTTTATGAAAATCTTTCTCTGCTATTTCAGAGCTTAAAGCTAAGCGAGAAGCTTTAATCATATCAATCATCAAAATTTCTTCATTATAACCTTTGGCAAAAGATATTTTTTTAGCTCCAAGATTTATTTTAAATCTGTCCTTTATTTCATCATCTAGCCTAAAAGCATATTTTGCGAGAGCAACGTCTTTTATAATTCCTATACCAACTGGGCTTTTGCATATTCTATTAATAGCCCTTGCAAGCAATGATTTTTCTTTATCATCACCTTCTATAATCATATCAACTTCAGGGGAAATTATTTCTTCACCAATCCCTACAGAGCCAGATGTCTGCCAGAGCATTTTTCTTTTAATTATCTTATCTAATGAGGCGTCAATTTCTGTGTTGTTTAAGTAATATCTTTTATTAAACCACGATTTTACAAAGTTAAATGTTTCCTCATTCATATCTATATGAGCAGACTCATTTGTAAAATCTTTGTCATCTATGTAATTAACATCATCGCCCAAATCGACACAGAACATCTTCAAAATATCATCAACCGCTACATCAGTAGAAAAATCAGACATTGCCTCACCAATATTCTCTAGAGAGTCTTTAATGTAATTATAGTCATATTTGTCTTTAGCATCATCATCTGTAAACCATGCCAAAAAGGCTGTTTTAAGCGCTTCTTTTGTTTTATTCTCATTTTCTTTTAAGATCTCTTCTTGATATTTAACAAACAAATTATTCCTATCAAGCCAGAGGTTCCATTCACTATTTGAGCCTTCTTTCTCTTTTAAGTCCCACAACATTTTACAGGCATAGGCAGAAGCATCTGCCTCTAATATACGATTTAACATCATATAGCTAAATATATTAAGCTTAGAAAAATCTGGCATATCTTTATCTAATTGCCAGACGTGGCGCAACGAGTGGAGCAACGCATATGTTAATTCTTCATCACTCAAATGTGGCGATAGAGTTATTTTGTTATCATAACAATCAACATCTGCTGCAACATTTTCAAAATGAGACATGTATAATTTATATTTTTTTGCTAAAGCCAAGTTAATCAGCTTTGCACAATCATCTATATTAACTAGTCTTTGCTGTAGTTTTTTGAGGCGTTCGGCAGTTTCTTCATCACCAACAAATTCAAGATACACTGCTTCTTTAACTTCTTCATTTACGACAGAAGCTTCCTCAGCGTCATCTATATTTTTGGTTTCTTCTTGCATTGTTCCTATCTAAAAAACGTACCATTAGATAGGTTGCCACATTACTCGGCTACTTGCAAGAGATTGCATTATCTTTAGAGGAATCTCTACCCATCATAGAAAATCCTAAAGAAACTAGATACATCATTATATAATACAGCTGATCATTAACCAAATCTGCCACAGAATTGTCTACTGATATTGAGCCATATATACCAAACGGGATTGACAGTGTGAACAACAACACCAAACTCTGCCAACAACCCAAATATGCCCTATATAAGAATGGAATCCATATTATAAACTTGAGGCTATCTTTCCATTCGGCATAATCATCTTGCGCATCAGCATACATAATGCCTGCAATCACAACAAACCAGAATAAAATCACCAACCAACTACATGGAGAGCTTATTTTCATTCCAATTCTAGCACCACACAAACAGAATTTGCATGAATGACTAAAGTCACAAATCTTTCTTTTAGGCTTTTTAATCAGCACGTGCACAAATATGCTAAATGGAACTAATACAACCAACCCATTTAATACACTAACAAATGACAGCATATACATATCTAATTTATCAAAAAGATATGAATCATATCTAACACCCCAAA
>QKFK01000009.1 GCA_003252195.1 Rhodospirillales bacterium | reverse complement strand
AACCGATTATCGCTTATTCAATTAATGCCGCTAAAAATGCAGGTATTTTTGATAGAATATTAGTTGACACAGATGATGAGGAAATTGCTGAAATAGCTAAAGAATATGGAGCAGAGGTTCCATATATGAGAGATAAAAATTTAGCTGATGACCAAACTCCAATGGTTATATCAATGAAAAATTATTTGATAAAGCTGAGAGAAAACGGTGAGAATGTTGAATTTGCTACTTGTATTTATGCTACAGCTCCTTTTGTTAGGTCTAAAGAGCTAAAAGAGGGATATAATCTTATTTCAAATAAAAAATCTGCCGTTGCTGTTGGTGTTACGTCTTTTCCATATTGCGTGTTTAGAGGCATGGTAATCAGTGAAGATGAAACAAACATTATGCAGATGAAGTGGCCAGAAAATGCCTTGAAACGTAGTCAAGATTTCCCTGAGATGTATCATGATACAGGACAATTTTTATGGATGTATGTTGATAGGTTTATTTCAGAAGATTTTTCTTTTAATGGGGCGCAGGCCGTATTTACACCAAGATATTTGGTTCAAGATATTGATACATTAGAAGACTGGGAAAGAGCAGAGATAATGTACAAGGCTCTAAATAATAAGTAATTGAACAATTAAAAACTAATTTTGACTAGGCTACTTTGTCTTATTCGCTAAAGGAGCTTAGTTTGTTAGATGCTATCTGTATAGCTTTGGCGAGCTCTTGTGCGAAAATTTTGAGGTATCAAATGGTAGGTTGATGTTTCTACTGCATTTAGTACCAGCAGATAATATGGCGTATGTATATCAGATATAACCATAGAAGATATTTTAATTTAAATTTGCTGAGCTACTGCCTGTATTAATCATCATCTATTTTTATGTTATGTCTTGATATTTTTGTCTCTTTGGTTTAATCATTTTATAACATATTTATTAAGTTATTTAGGAGATATATCGTGGCTAAAAAGATTTTGTTATCAGGAATTAAACCAACTGGTTCACCTCATTTAGGTAATTATATCGGTATGATCCAGCCTGCTCTTGATTTAGCTAATAATCACGAAGAATATCTAACTTTGCTATTTATAGCAGATTATCACGCTCTTAATACTATAAGAGACGGAGCTAAGATGCGCTCATATACATATGATATGGCGGCAACTATGCTTGCTTTGGGGTTAAACCCTGAGAACATGGCGTTTTTCCGTCAGTCTGATATTCCAGAGGTATTTGAGCTTACAACTATTTTATCTGCGGTAACACCTAAAGGTTTGATGAATAGGGCTCATGCATATAAAGCTGCTATTGCAAAGAATACTGAAAAAGGTGAGCAAGATATTGATGCTGGTATTAATATGGGATTGTATACATATCCATTATTAATGGCATCAGATATTTTGCTTTATAACTCAGATGTTGTTCCTGTGGGAAAAGACCAAATTCAACATGTAGAATTTGCTCGTGATATTGCAGGTAGTTTTAATTACTTGTTTGGTAATGTGCTTAAATTACCAGAGTATTTTGTAAAAGAAACTGCTGCATCAATCCCAGGTTTAGATGGACAAAAGATGAGTAAAAGCTATGGTAATACTATTCCAATATTCGAAGAAAGTAACAAGCTTAGAAAATTGATTATGAGAATAGTAACAGATTCTAAGTTGCCTGAAGAGCCCAAAAATCCTGAAGAATCTACTATATTCCATATATATAGAGAGTTTGCAACAGCTGAGCAAACAGCTGAGTTAAAATCTATGTATGAGAACGGCGGTCTTGGCTATGGTGCTGCTAAAGAGATGTTGTTTGAGCTTATGATAAAGCGTTTAGAAGAACCTAAACGTAAATATGATGAATATATTAAAAATACAGCAGAGCTTGATAAAGTTCTTAATGCTGGCGCAGACAGAGCAAGAAGTATTGCTTCTAAAACAATCCAGAAAGTACGCAAGAAAATTGGTGTAAATTAATATTTAGATATCTAAAAGTATAGTTTATAGCTATCTGTTTTATATCATAATTGTATGGTTGCAAAATTATCTAATGGTGTCATCTAATAATAGTAAACTTTTTGAGAGTAACTGTTTAGCGAGGACACCATGTTTAAATCTCTTTCAATAGGTAAAAAAATATCCTTACCAGTAATTGTTTGTTTCCTTGGTTTAGTATTTATTAGTGTCAACTCACTCATGGTTATTAAGAATACCATGATTGAAGATAGGAAAAACAAAGTTAAGAATGTTGTTGAGGTATCTATTAATACTCTGAATTTCTGGCACGATAAAGAGCTAAAAGGCGAGGTTACACGTGATTTTGCCCAAAAAATGGCTATCGAGACTTTGCGAGAAGCTAGATACAATGGTACAGACTATGTGTTTATTTATACCAGAGATAATGCAACACCAAAGCTTAACCCTACTAAACCAGAAACAGAAAACAAAGCAAGCTTTTGGGACGTAAAAGACCCAGATGGTGTTTATTTGTTTAGGGAGTTTATTAAGCATACAGATGAAGGCAAGGGCGATTATGTGTTCTATAAATGGCCTAAAGCAGGAAGTGATCTTCCTGTTGCTAAAGTTTCTTATGCTCAGGGTTTTAAAGGTTGGGACTGGTTTGTTGGAACAGGTATTTACCTTCAAGACGTTGATCAAGATTTTGCAAAACAAAGTCGTAATTTCATTGTTATAGCTGTTTCAATATTAGTGGTTGCAATAGTCGGTCTCATTTGGCTTCGAGGTAATATTGTAAAACCATTAATATCTTTCTCAGGAGTTGTTCTAAATATTGCTGAAGGGCGCCTTGATTCAGAAGTTGTTGGTATCGAAAGACAAGATGAAATTGGGCAGATGGCGCAATCTGTTCAGATATTTAAAAATAACTCAATTGAAATGAAACGCTTAGAAGAGCAACAAGAGGTTGAGCGTAAAAAACGTGAATCAAGAGCTAAGCAGATGGAAGAGGCTGTCGGTGAGTTTAACCATACGGTTAAAGAGATTGTTTCTACAGTTAGAAATGCAGCAGATTCAATGGAGCATTCTTCTGATACATTATCTGCTAGTGCAGAAGAGGCTACGAAACAGGCTTCTGCTGTGGCTGCCGCATCAGAGCAGGCTACATCAAACGTTGAGACTGTTGCTGCCGCTGCTGAAGAATTGTCAAGCTCAATTGCAGAAATGAGCAAACAGGTTGAACACACCGCATCAATATCTAAACATGCTAAAGATCAAGCAGATTCAACAAATAGCATGGTTACAAATTTGTCTGGTGCTGTTCAGAAAATTGGTGATGTTGTTAATTTGATTAACGATATTGCAGAGCAAACCAATTTGTTAGCGTTAAATGCAACAATTGAATCTGCTAGAGCTGGAGAAGCTGGTAAAGGATTTGCGGTTGTAGCAAATGAGGTTAAAACACTTGCTAACCAGACATCTAAGGCAACCGAAGATATTGCTCAACAAATTAATTCTGTTCAAGGAGAGACAGATAAAGCTGTAGAAGCAATTGAAGATATCTCTAAGACTATTAATGATATTACCTCAATGGCATCTGGTTTAGCGGCAACTTTTGAAGAGCAGAACATAGCAACACAAGAAATTGCTAGAAATGTTAGTGAAGCTACAAGCGGAACTAAAGAGGTTTCTGTTAATATATACGGTGTTTCTGAAGCTGCTAGTGACACTGGTAAAACAGCTGAATCAGTGTTTAATGAGGCAGTAAACTTAAAAGAAGTGGTTAATAAATTAGGTGAAACCATTGATTCATTCTTGAATAAAGTTAGTAACCTCTAACACTAGTCATGTATAAATGAAAAGGGCAGTTTTATCTGCCCTTTTTTATGTTTAGCTTATGACTACGCGGAAATATATAATTATATATTCAGTAATGTTTGTAAGTTGTGTGGTTAATTTATTTTGCTATCTCGATGTATTTTTGATCATTAATATCTGCAATTGCATTGTTAATATCGTCATACTTAGAATAAACAGGCGAAAAATCAGTTGTGATATGTAGGTTAGCCCCAGATAATTCATTAAATCTCTTGATGATATTAATAAGCTTCATGCTCTTATCTTTGTTGTGCTCTTGTGTGGCTGTGTTAAACCATAACTTATCAGCGTTTTTGATGTTTATTGCCTTGATGTTGTGCTTTGAATAGTTAGAGATTAGCTTGCATATACTTATAAAAACATTGGGATTAGCATAATTTAAATCTGGCTTTTCTAGTGCGAAAGTTGTTAGTACCATTATGTTTTCAGCCATGGTTTCAAATTCATTATACATATGAAGATTGTCATGGGGTATATTGTCTTTATCTTCTTTTATGAAGAAGTTGCTATATTCTGGAACTCCAGCACGATATTTTTTAAACCATTTACTTTCGCATGAAGTGTGTTGGATTTCACAATCAATCATTATTGGTGCTTTTGTAGATAGTTTCTTCAAATCTTCCCACGTTCCCCAGAATGGATCTATGTCATTAAAGTCAATAGGAGCGTCCATATCATCTGTAGATGATGGGTGTGGTTGTGGAATGCTGATATAATTAAAAACAGAGATGTCTTTGTTGCTTATATTATCTAATACGGTGAGTAGGCCGTTATTATCGCCTGTGTTGTATTTTGAAGGGTAGAGACGCAATATTTTTGTTGGTTCTTTGTTATCTGTATTAACACTACTATCATTTGTATTAAGATAACTTTTTAACTCAGAGATAATTATCTCTGCATCTTTGTTTGAGTAAATATTTTTTAATTCTTCATTAAAAGCTAGAAGCAATTCATTGTTCATTGCGGCACCATCTCTGTATTATATGCGATTGCAAAATACTATGTTATTTTAATTGAAAAGTAAAGAATAAGGGTAATCAGGGAAGAGTATAGTTCATTCGAACTAACTATATAAGGAGGGCTGTGATACTCTCCCCTGAGTGAAATAGAAAATATAAACCTTCTATCTACATATATATATCTAACAGGTGTATTTATTTATGTCAATAGATAATATTTATTTTGTCTATTTTAAATGTAAAATTTTACTGTTAATGAAATTAGTCAGCTATGTAACTGGTGTTGTTATGTATTAATTGTTGTGCCTAATTACATGAATAATAAAAATAATATTGCTGTGAATGATTATTTTCACAAATTATAGCAATAGCTAATTATGTAATAATGTTTATTCGATAAAAATATATTTTCTGTTGATTTTTTTTGTTTATAACAACAATTGGTAATATTGTGTGAATTTTACAATATATACTTATGTTCTATAGTTGTTTGAGTGTTTATTGTTTAATGGGTATCAAGCGTAGGGAATAATCAAGTAAGCTTACTTTTTGCTGGAGTGACTAAGTTTGCTCTTGATAATTAATAAGTTTGCTTCATCAAGATTATTGCTTGTTTCTTTATCTTTGCCAAATTTAGATTTTGCAAAATTGAACATGTTTGTTTCTTTATCATATGAAGTAATAATGTATTGCTTTTTAAAAGCGTCTTTTATTTCATCACGAGATGAAGGGTTATTGCTAATACTAATCTGATTATTCTTGTTGATAAAGAAGCTATTTTGAGGATTGTTAGATATGTTCTTATAAGCGTAAAAAACGCTAGATCCATCAAAAGGGTCTTTTCCTAAATCTATTATTTTGAAATTCTTATCAACAAATGTTTTCCAGCTAGCTATGTTATTAGGATCAATAACAGCGCAGGCGCTAGTACAATTTATCTCATCTTTAGCTATAACTTGCGCAACATCTAGCATATGCTGCATAAGTTTATTGCCTCTGTAATCTATATCTGTCCACACACCGCCAATTTCAGCAGAGTTTTCTTTAATAGGGTAATTTATATCTGGCATATCTTTAGGTGAGACCTTTGATATCACAGTATGAGCTATCAATTTACCATTTGAAAATGCACCAATAGCCCTTTTTCCAAATTTATATTCAGGTGAGTTTGTGCAATATATTGCCTCTAAATCTTCTCTGCTCTTGTAATGAATGTAATCATTATGTTTGTTACGCTCTAAGTCACGAATTATCCTAAGCTGCAAGGCGAGGGCCTTGTTGACATCTTTTAAGGTCATTGGGCGAATTTCAAATTCTTGACCGTTGCTAGGTAGCGTGCCTTTGTAGAGTGAGTTCATCTTTATACTTTGTTTTTAGATGCTAGTTTGTTTTTTATAACAAATAATGATGATTGTTCAAGACCTTTTGTTTTTGCATTTTCATTTGCGAACTTGGCTTTTGTAAAGGTGAATTCTTTTTTTACCTTATCATAAGAAGTGATGATATAACCATTACTGAAAAGATCTTTTTGCTCTTTTGTTGTATTAAGACTTGCTGAGATAGAAGCTGTATCATTATTGTTAATAAAGAATGATTTTTTGCTATCTCCAGATATGTTCTTATAAGCGTAATATACGCTAGCACCATCAAATGGGTCTTTGTTCAAGCCAACTATCTTGTACTTCTTATCTAAGAAGCTTTTCCAGCTGGCGACATTTTCAGGAACAATAACTGCTGACATGTTGTCGCATTTCATATCATCTTTAGCAACTTTTTGCGCTGCATCTAAAAGATGGTACATCAAATTGTTACCTCTGTATTCTAAGTCAGTTAACACGGAGCCAACTTCTGCTGAGTTTTCTTTAATATCATAAGATGTATCAGGCAAATCTTTAGGGTTTGCTTTTGTAACAATAGTGTGTGCAATTAGTTTTCCGTTAACAAATGCACCAATAGCTCTTTTAGGGTTGATGCTACCTGGAATGTTAGTATTATATATAGCTTCAAGCTCACTTCTATCTTTATAAATAATATAGTCGTTGTGCTTGTTGCGTTCTAAGTCTCTAATAATTCTTAATTGTAGGGATAGAGCTTTGTTTACATCGCTTTGAGTAAGATATCTTACTTGAAAATCTTCACCAGTGGTTTGTAGGGTGCCTGAGCCTAATATTCTGGACATAAATTCTTTACCTTGTGAGTGTGGTTGTTATTAGTTGTTATTATGTGGTAAAGCGCACTTTAATTTACTGTGCAAACCAAACCAAGCCACTACCTTTGAGATTTCTCAAATGTAAGGCTAGCCAATTCGTCGGTTCAGTAAAAGTTTTATCAACTATAGTTTCTCCAGATATTTTTGTCTATTTATTGTATAAAAACACATGTATATTATAAAGTCAATTACTTATTTAACGAGATTTCGAGATTATGCTGTTTTTTATACTAGTATTGGCGATATTTTCGTTTAAAGCCTTTTTGCCGATTGCTATGCCTCCCTTTGGAACATAAAAATAACCAACAAATTCTGTGTATGAGCCTCTGTCGGCACTTTCAACATCGATAATTGTTTTGCCAGATTCGTCTTGATTCTTTGGTAATCTGTTGCCAATTTTATGAGACCATGTTCCGTCTTGGTTTTGCCTGTACCAGTGGTAGTCTTTGTCATCTCTGTCAGATACTAGAGCGACAAGATAAAAACCTTTCTTTTGGATTGGAAGATTGTTTTCATCTATCATTGCTGGCGCAAAGCCATCTCTTTTCGCTAAACCTGCAACATGAACTCCTGAACATGACTTTAATTCAAGGCCAGATTTCTCTCCAGGGGATGGTTTGCTACTATGACCTAATGGATCGTTAGCAGCGTAGGCAAAGCAATTAGTTGTATCATTGTTAGCGCGCCAAACATCCCCTTCAGGGCTTAACGGATCGTGAAATGCCTCTCTATCGTATGAAAATTCAGAGTTTAATTGTTGTTGTTTGTATAAATTTATATTATCAAGCTCAATTTTATTTAATTTATCAGATAGTTTGTTGCTTTGGCGTAATGCATAAATTTCAGCTGATTTATTATAATAACGAGATAGACCTAACATTATCTCTGACATTGCTCTATTTTTTATTGATGCATATACATATTCAGATATTTCATTAGCTGTTTTGGGTTCTTGATTCTCTATATCAGCTATAAAATTATCTACCACTTCTTTAGAATATTCACCTGATTTGATGAATGTGTTTATTTTTTCTTTGGTTGATGAGCTTAAATTAGGGGCTTGGTTTTCTATCTTTTCATTAAACTCGTTATTTAGTTTGTTGGCATTCTCAATATGTATTTTGGATTTGTTTCTAAGATATTCAAACTGTTCTGGATTATATGTCTTTAAAGCCATTTTCTTGTGTAATTCAGCTATTTTACGTTGCTTTAAAATAGGGTTTGTTTCTGCTTCTATATTCTTTATCTCGCTATCGTGTTTTTTGTTTTCTTCAATATGTTCAGCTGTTTCCTTATGTGTTTTATCAATTAAAGATGATTTGTCATACCCGAGTAAAATCATTCCACTTTGGTTAGATAATAAAAATGCACTGTTAGTGAGCCATGCTGAATCTGTTGCTTCCCAGCCTTTGATACGTGATAGATAAGTTAAATTTACACTCATGCCTACGCCTGCTTCAAAAAGAAAATTTATAGACATATTGTACAAAAAATGTGTCTATAATTCAATAATTATCTTTCTGTGTTCAGTGATTGATTAATTGGAGAAGGATATCTTTGTTCATGACTTATCCTATAGCATCATAAATCTCACCATATGGTGAGGTGGAGTACCAAATTTCTACTTCGTTTTGTAATGAAGATGAAAATACAGATAAAACTTCAATCATATCGTTTCCAACTTTATATATCCCACTACCGAGATCAAAAG
>QKFK01000279.1 GCA_003252195.1 Rhodospirillales bacterium | reverse complement strand
GGCTTTAGTCCTATCGTACTTTCACCAATCGATTTTGCTGGCCTATACCAACAAAAAGTTGAAGAAGAAAAGAAAAGATTAGAACAAAACTAATTTGTTAAAATCTGATAATAAAAAGGGGCTGATAACAGCCCCTTTTTCTATGCGACAAAGCGCTCTAACTTTAGCTATTTGCATATTACCGCTCTAAATGCTCATAAATTAGCTTACAATAACATTATTCATAAAAGAACAAACAATTTGACTTTTTGTTCCTTTTATGTTCTTATATTTTTGTAAACGCTATATTTGCGTCTAAAGTTAAAAATCTGGGTGTGATTTATGAACAAACTTTTATTTATTTTTACATTATTTTTTACGTTATTAACCTCAAATGCTAAAGCTGAATATTGCTGGATGATTGGCTGTGAAGGTAGAGTTGGCTATGTGTTTATTCCTGATACTCAATTATGGGATAAAGATAAAGAATATATAACCCTAGAAGATGGTAAAGAATATAAAATTGACACAATTACAGACAGACCAGTATTTAAAACCAATGGTTTGCCTAAAGTTGGCGAGATTGTAGAATTAAGCATTACAACAGCACTGTATTCAAAAGAAGAAATAAAAAAAAATATTAACATATTAAAAAAATACGAAAAAGGAATCGCTGAATTCTCTAAAGGATATTTTAATCAAACATATAAACATTTAGTTATTTATTATGAAAGCTTATCTTTATATTCAGATAATTATCCGATGGATAAAGATACCAAGCTTAAAATATTAGGTTATAAAACATTTAAGCATGGTGGTTTTTTAGGCTTATTTGCTGATAAATATTTATTTGCAGAAGTTGAAGTAATTGAAGACGGAAACAAACAATACTAACACATAACTCTGGAAAACAGAGTTTCAACCAGCCCTTAGGGATTGTTCCTTAAGGGCTTTTTTATTTTTAAAATAATGGAGAATTAGAAATGACTATGACGGAAGACAATATTATAAAAAATACAATATCTCACTCTGAGCTATCCAATAAAGGAGATGCATATAAAATCTCTCACGCTCAGAAGGGTAAAAGTGGTTTCTCAGTTGGAGCAACACAAGTGGATTTATCTAAACAAAAAAAAGCAAAAGACACCTTCGTAAAAGAAATTCAAGTAGCAAATTCTATCCTCGCTAATAAAGAACAACATTTCAGCGAAACAGATCTAAAAAACCTAAAAGACAATATCGGAATAGCCAATAATAAGAATGCGTTACCAAACTCATTAAAAGAAAAAATTAATGCTTCACTAAAAACAGACGCTGGAAAGCAACTCGTTGATAAACTTGATACTGATCAATATGAAGCGGTAAAATCACAAATAGCTAATTTAAGAAAAGGAGCTGCACTAAATAATAACCTTACAAAAGAAAGCAAGGATTTTATCAACTCTAGTAGCTTTACTGTTTTGGCGGCTGATAACATAAATCAATTTGGGTCTCCTAATAAATTAAATGCACTAATATCTGGTAAAGAAAGTTATTCAACCAAAGTAATAGATCCAGCAACTCAAAAAACTACTACAAAAACTGTAAATTTTTCTAATCCCCTAAATAAAAAGAACTCAAAGTTTGAGTTTGATGATTTTGCAAAATACGAAAGTGAATATAGATATATTTATGGAGATAAAGAAGGCGCTAAGGATGTAAAAAGAAGAAGAGGTGGTAACTTAGACTTTATTGAGAAAAACAAACTTGATACACTAGAAAAATTGGCTAAATATCGCAATATTGTTAACAACAATTATTGGTTTCAGGGCAAGGCTGAATCAAACGGGCATTATGTTAAATCTGGAGATACTTTTAGCAGTATTGCCAAGAAGTCTGGGCTTAGCGTGGCAGAGTTGCAAAAGCTAAACCCTGAGATTAAAGACATAAACAAGATTAAAACCAAGAAAGATGATGTAAAAACCGCCAGCATTACGTCTGAACAGCCAACAAAAACCACATCGGAAGCAAGCAATGCTACCAATCCGCTAGGTAAAATTATGCCAACAAATAACAGTGAGCAAGCTAAAACCGATGATGTATCAGGGCAAATTACACAAACAAAATTAGCGACAACCCTGCCCCACAAGCAAGTGATGTTTCAAGCTATAAAGTTGCCTCGGGAGATAATTTGAGCGATATTGCAAAAAAATATGGCACATCGATTGCTGAGATTATGAAGGCAAACCCAGAGATTAAAGACGCTAATAAAATTAGTGTTAATCAGGAGATTAAATTACCCACCAAACCAGTTGAGGTAGTGAGAGATAATATGGTGGCGGATTTAAACAATGGAGCAAGCAGCCAAGCAGATGCCACGCAAAATAACGTGACTTTTAACAATGGTAATTATTCCCCTCTTGAAAAAGGTAGCGATCCATTTTCAGCTTCTTCTGATACAGCTAATTCTGAGGCAGATAAAGACGAGGGTATTTTATCTAGCTTGCTTGCAAAATTTGGCTTAAATAAGGGGGATAGTTCAAACCCTGAAGGTAATAGCCTAATGGCAAAAGTAACTTCGACTGAGGGTGATAATCCCGTTGATATGGTTATGCTAAAAAAGCCTCAGCATGTTACCCAAGATGAGATTATGAATGTTAAAAAACACTCATATTTTGATGAAAAAGACCCAATCCGTCAAAAGAAAATGAACAAGTTTGTAGATGAGTTTTATAACCATCATTATAAAGGCCAAGCTGAATATGATGCCACAGGGAAAATGGTAGATGCAGGAAAAGCCCCCTCTATTAGAGAAAGTTTTCATGATCCCAAAACCAAAGAAGGCTTAACTATAGAAAATGCAATTAGAGCCGTGGGTAAAAGCATGGCACAACAAGTGGGGATAGATATTCCTGAAACAAAGGTTGTAAAAAATATGCAGAAATCAATCTGCCACTGATGATGAAGACGAAACCTTAAAAGAAGACGGCATTATGGGACCAAAAACCAGACGCAGAATCAAAAGCTCGCTGGTTAAAAACGGTGCTGAAAACTTTATGAAAAATTATCTGCTGTAGGGGGCAGATCAAGCTTGTGGATCACTTACAAAACATAGACAATCACAAAAAAAAGAGTCGTAAAAAACGACTCTTTTTGAGCTCTTATATAGCTTAGATTAGATTTCGCCTTCTAACCATTCAACTAATTTTGATTTTGGAAGTGAGCCAACTTTTGTTGCTGCTTGCTTGCCATCTTTGAACAAAATCATTGTAGGAATACCACGAACGCCGAATTTTGTAGGAGTTTCTGGAGCTTCATCAATATTCATTTTGATGATTTTAACTTTTTCACCCATTTCACCAGCAACTTCTTCTAAGATTGGGCCGAGCTGACGGCAAGGACCACACCATTCTGCCCAAAAGTCAACTAATACTGGAGTTGATGAATTCAAAACTTCACTTTCAAATTCGGTATCTTTAATAGATTTCATTAAAATATTCCTTTCTTCGCGTTTAAATCTCTTAACTGTAGTAGAAATGTGGCTCGTTTTTACAAATTTCAAGGTGATTATACAATAAATAATCTACTTTTTGCCATATTTTAAACATCAATCCACATCAACTTAGGTATATCAGTCCATAATAAAGCTGTCTTAACTTGTTTGTTGGGGTAAGTTCTAGCTATAAGCTCTTTATACAAAGCTAATTGTTTTTTATATTGCGGGCTAACCCCTTCTGCATCGGCTGGTGGCGGTCGATTAGTTTTAAAATCAACAATTATCACCTCATCATTATTTACGATTAATCTATCTATTTTACCATTAACCACACGCTCACCAACCAAACCACTTATGGCAACTTCTGCTTTTGAATTCTCATTAAACAAACAAGCAAAGTCCGAATTATCTAACACCTCGGTTACTTCATCAATAATGCGGTTTTTTGCTTCTGCCTTCATATCATCAGCAATTTTATAAACATAATCCGCCAAGGCTTGCTTTCTTTTTTCCTCAGCTAGCTCAGGTAAAATTTGTAATAAAGAGTGGATAATCAGTCCTCGCTTAAAGCGATAGCCGTTATCTGAGCCTAATGGAGAATAAACAGGCATGTCTTCATCTTCAGGCTTAGACGGCGTTAATGGACGAGGCGGAGTTGGCTCAGCGTCTGGTGCTTCTAATGCCCAGAATGGCAAATCAAAATTACTTACCTCTATTTGCTCAGTGTCTGGTGCTTCAATCTTTTTTAATTGCTCTGTTTTCCAAACATAAGCTTCATCAGAGCCAAACTCGTCTTGGTGCGAAGCTATAAATGAGTTGGTTTCTTTATGGGCTATGCTCGCAAAAGCATTCTCGATTAACTGATACCAATTGCCCTCTTGAGAGCCTTTTTTGCCGCCAAAGCCACATATGTACAATCTATCTTCGGCTCTTGTCATCGCCACATATAACAAGCGACGATATTCTTTCATTACATCTTCACGGCTTTTTTCTTTTAGGCTTTGAGAAATCTCATCAATATTATCTGACTTAGGCACCCAGAAAAATAAATTACTTGGCTTGTCCCACAGCACGCTTATCTGCTCATTACGCGGAACTCTTAAGGTGTCTGGCATTATAACTATTGGAGCTTGCAAACCTTTTGAGCCATGCACAGTCATGATTCTAACCGCATCACCACCTTCTTGCTCTAAGTCTCTTTTAATCTCTACGTCGCCTTTTTGTAGCCAGTTCAAAAATCCTTGCAACACAGGTGGGTGCTCAATCTCATAATTTATGGTTAGATTCATAAACTCATTAATCGGGTCTTCTGCCTCAAGTCCCAATCGAGCTATCATCTTTTTCCTCACCCCATATTTGCCTAAAATCTCGGCATATAATTCATGAGGACGAATTCTATCTGCAATATTAAGCCATTGCCCTAATAATCTAGCTGCCTCAGCAATTGCCCCTGCTTCCCGATTATGACGGTATAATGATGCCCATAAGCTATCACGACGGTTATAAGCTAGCTCAAACAACTCATCTTCTGACAAACCTACAATAGGACTTTTTAATAATGTTGCTAAATTCAAATCATCTTCAGGCATGAGCAAAAAGTTACCCAAAGCAATTAAGTCCATAATCGCTATTTGCTCGGTTAAAACCATTTTATCTACACCCGCCACATTAACACCGAGTTTTTTAAGGTTTTTAACCAAACAATCTTGGAAATCG
>QKFK01000231.1 GCA_003252195.1 Rhodospirillales bacterium | reverse complement strand
GCATTAGGAATTAGAACTGGGCTTTTAGTAGGTATATCTATCCCTGGTTCTTTCTTGATGGCAATTTTAGCAATTAGCGTTATGGGTTACACCATTAATATGGTGGTGTTATTTGGTCTTATTTTGTCTGTTGGTATGTTAGTTGACGGTGCAATCGTGGTAACAGAATTTGCCGATAGAAAGATGACAGAGGGCATTGATAAAAAGACCGCTTACGCCCTTGCATCAAAACGTATGGCATGGCCTGTTATTGCGTCAACAGCTACCACATTAGCAGCATTCTTACCTCTTGCCTTTTGGACTGGTATTGTAGGTGAGTTCATGCGCTATATGCCAATAACGGTTTTATGCTCATTAACAGCCTCATTAATAATGGCTTTAATATTCATACCAACATTTGGAGCAATTTTTGGCAAAGCAGGTAATGCCAACCCAAAAGTTATGAGAGCATTAGCCGCTAGCGAAAAAGGTGATGTTACAGAGATTGGCGGACCAACAGGTGTTTATGCCCATATATTAAAATCTGCATTATCACACCCAGGCAAGATTGTTCTAAGCGCTTTTGTAATATTGATAATCTCTCAAATATCATATGGCGTTTTAGGAAAAGGAATTGAGTTCTTTCCTCATATTGAGCCTGAGAATGCTACAGTTAAAGTTCACGCTAGAGGTAATTTATCCATCGATGAAAAAGATGCCATCTTTAAAGAAGTTGAACAAAAGATTGACGATTTAGATGATTTTAAAACAGTATACACTCGTGTAGGCACTCAACCACGCAACTCATCAGAAGATGTAATTGGTTATATAAATTTAGAATTCAAAGATTGGCAAATAAGAAGAAAAGCTTCGGTTGTCCTTGGCGAAATTCGTAAGCGCCTTGAAAATATGCCTGGCGTTGTTATAGAGATATCGGAAGAAAAGCATGGTCCTTCTAAAGATAAACCAATCGTTATAGAATTATCTTCACGTGACTACACAGAGCTTCCTGATGCCGTTGCTCACATTGTTAAAGGAATGAACGCAATAGGTGAATTAAGCGATATAGAAGATTCTAGACCAATCCCTGGTATTGAATGGGAAATGGAAATAGACCGTTCTCAAGCAGCAAAATATAATGTTGACGTTAGCTCTCTTGGTAATATTGTTCAGATGGTAACCAATGGGTGGAAATTCTCATCATATCGCCCTGATGATAGCGACGATGAAATCGACATTGTTACTCGTTTTCCTGAGCAATATCGCTCAATATCTCAATTGCAAAATCTGCGCATCACCACAAGCAGTGGCTCTATCCCAATATCTAGCTTTGTTACACTTAAGCCAAAGCCGAAGGTTAGCAAAATCAACCGCACAGATAGCAAACGTGTACTAGAAGTTAAAGCAGATGTATTACCAGGCGTGCTTGCCGACACAAAGCTAAAAGAGTTAAAAACATGGCTAACTAACAACCCTCTTAAAGACACTATTATAGTTAAATATAAGGGTGATGATGAAGAACAGAAAAAATCACAAGCATTCTTAGTTAAGGCTTTTTCTGTAGCAATGTTCTTAATGGCATTGATTTTAGTTACCCAGTTTAACAGCTTTTACTCAACTCTATTAATTCTATCGGCGGTTATATTATCTACGGTCGGTGTTTTATGGGGCTTAATCATCACAGGTCAACCTTTTGGTATTGTTATGAGTGGTATTGGCGTTATATCTCTAGCAGGTATTGTGGTTAATAATAATATCGTACTTATTGATACTTATGACTTACTAAAAAAACAATTCCCAACTGCTTTTGAAGCGGCCTTAAGAACTGGCGTACAAAGACTTCGCCCTGTGTTCTTAACCACAGTTACCACAATCTTAGGCTTAGTACCTATGGCATTAAGCGTTAATATCGACTTTGTTAACCGTGACGTAAGCATGGGAGCCCCATCAATGCAATGGTGGAAATCTTTATCAATAGCGGTGGTAAGCGGATTAACCTTTGCCACTATCCTAACTCTTATCGTTACCCCATGTGCTTTAGTGCTATGGGCAAACTTTATTAATTGGATAAACAAAAAAACAGGTAAAGACTTTAATTACTAAAACTAAAGGCGGGTTAATCCCCGCCTTTTTTATGTTTTGAGCGTAACACCACCTATAGCAAGAGGTTTGAGCAACACCCGTGCAAACAGATAGATTCATCATGTTAGTCTTACGCAACCGATTAGAAAGCCTTCAGCAACATTTAACACCTAACACTCAATCAGATAAATTAATCTATCAAACACAAGAACCTTCCAAGCAAGCCAAACCGCTTGTAACTACACAATTGAACACGCACTATTTTGTCATTATTACACATCAACTCGATACTGAACATAAACAAGCATACCAAACAAGATGCACCTCTCCATTTTGCAACTTGCCTTTCCATATAAGGACGTGACTAAGAACAAATAAGTCAACCATAAATCCTAATTAGTTTAGGATGGAGCATCTCTCTAACAAGGCACAAAAAAAGCCCCGCTATAAGCGAGGCCTTTTAATTAATTATTCTATTTCTTTAGCTCTTCTTTTTTTGCTTTAAGAAACATAGCAACACCAACTGGCAACACCAACTGGTATGCTTAATAAATACAAAATAGCAGAAACACCAATAGTGAGCCATGGCTGGCTAATAATAAAGCCCGCATACAACGCAACTAACAGCATAACAGGAACAACCAAGAAAACAGGAACACGAAGTTTTTTCAATGATATGGTTGGAATATGGCTAACCATAAGGCATGAAATCACGAATAAAAATGCTCCGTTTAATATTGGGTTCTTCATAACAGGAAGACCGAACTCAAGATCAAGCATTATCGGAATAAGTGAGCACACAGCTGCTGCTGGAGCAGGAACACCTACAAAAAAGTGTTTCCAACAATGCAAAGTAGGTTCTGCATCTAACATAGTGTTAAAGCGAGCCAAACGAAGAGCCATACACATGCTAAACAACAAACATAAAACCCAACCAATACCGATTGCGCCATTCATAGTCCAGAAATAAACTAATATAGCAGGAGCAACACCAAAGCTAACAAAGTCTGAAAGAGAATCAAGCTCTGCACCAAATTTAGTAGTTCCCCTTAAGAGTCTTGCAACTCTACCATCTAGACCATCAAATATAGCGGCTACGAATATGGCAATAACAGCATGATCCCATCTTGCTTGGGCACTAAAACGAATTGAGCTAACACCCGCACATAAAGCAAACAATGTTACCATATTGGGGGCGATTTTATTGAAAGGCAAATCCTTCAATGCTTTTTTAGCTCCGCCATTAGCTTTTAGAATCATCTAACTTCTCCATCATAAGTGATTTGTTCGCCACTTAATTTTGCTAAGATAGTTTCACCTGCAATCATTGTTTGACCAGGGCAAACAAGAGGCTCAACGCCATCAGGCAAATATACATCTAAACGGCTACCAAAACGGATAAGTCCAAATCTTTCACCAGATTTAAGTTCTTGACCTTCAGTAACTTCGCACAAAATACGACGAGCAACCAAACCAGCAATTTGAACGAAAGCTACTTGTTGACCTTTTTTATTCTCAAGCAAATACAATTGTCTTTCGTTATCTTTACTTGCTTTATCAAGTGAAGCATTAATAAATTTACCTGGAACATAAACTGTCTTTAAAATCTTACCATTTGCTGGGCAACGGTTAACGTGCACATTAAACACACTCATAAAAATACTAATACGAGTAAGTTCTTTATTGCCCATTCCGAGCTCTTCAGGAGCTTCTACCTTGCCAACCATTTGCACAGTTCCATCAGCAGGACTAATCACCAAATCCTCACCTTCTGGGGTAATTCTTTCTGGGTCGCGGAAGAAATAAAAGCACCATACAGTAAGAATAGCACCTACCCAACCAAATGGCTTTACTAAAACGCCAAGCAAAGCTGAAACAGCTGCAAAAATCCCTAAGAACTTCCAACCCTCATTATGCAATGGTGGTAAAATAAATTTGCGCCATGTAATATCGTATCTCTTCATTGATTAACCTCCGACTAAGTAAATAAAGGTATGTAAAAACTCATGTACAATATACCTTTTAAAAAATAAAAACAGCATTATTTTTTCTGAACATCTGGCAATATAAAAATCTGCCCAGGATAAAGCTTTTTAGGGTCTTTAATTTGTGACTTATTTGCCTCATAAATATTGATATAAGCATAACCATCACCATAAACTTTACGAGCAATCTCCCACAAGCTGTCCCCATTTTGAACAACTTCTATCATTTTTCTACCCGCAATTTTCTTAAATGCTGGCTTAAAGTCACTCTCGATACGAGAGATAACTTTGCCAGTATCTTTTTCAACCATATCAACACGAATTTTATAAGCTTTATCTTCAATTTTTTGATTAATAGCGACCGACCAAAGTTTTTTATCATCTGCGGCTGCTTTAGCAACAAATTGATTATCGATATAAACATTAAGCTCAGAAGCAGATGATGCTGAACCTGAGATTGATGTTAAAACACCATTTTTATAATCAATTGTAGAAATAACAGGGTTCTTATCGCTAATATTTTGAGGAAGTTTGCCATTAGGCAATTGCTTAACAACACTCATTCCACCTTTTTTATTTGTCTCAACAACCAAAGCACCTTTTTTGGCTGTTTTTGAAGCCAGAACAAGCTCTGGCACTGATATAACTTGAGATCTATCTGATTTCACCTCAGCGTCGGATAATTTACCGATAGTATAAAGCTCATAATCGCCAGGGGCTAACTTATCAGATGATATCCAAACCCACTCACCATCAGCATTAGTCTCAGCCTCACCCCAAGCATTATCATCTATCATAATATCTATTTTTGAATTAGGGGCAAATTTACCAGCAACAACAACGCTACCATCAGCATCTACTCTAATAACATCAAAAGTGCTTTTTACATTAGGTTTAGCAATATTTTCGTTCAAAGCCTCAACTTTTAGATTTTCTTTTGGTTGAGGAACTTGCTCCATCTTATCTTCTGCATTTTGATTTGAAGCTATATCTAAGCTGAAAGTAGATTTTGGAGCTTGAGAATTATTAACAAGCTGTTCATTTGTTTTTTCTGGTGCTTTTATTAAAGCATCTTCTTTAGAATTATTAAGTGGAGTAGCAACATCTGCATTATTTGTAGCTTTATTTGAATTTGCCATTTGTTTGTTTTCACCAAGCAAATCAAACTCTGGCAAAGCAGGTTTCACCTTTTGCAAACCTTCTTTTAAACCTTTAGACGAAAATGTTAGCGAATTAAGCCCAGAAGATGAGCCATTGCCACCTACGTTTGAAATTAGCGTCATAAGCCATAGAATCGACGCTAAAAAGCCGATTGCTACAATAATAATAACTATTGTTTTAACACCTAATTTCATAAGCCTGACCAATTAAATAAACTA
This sequence comes from Rhodospirillales bacterium, assembly GCA_003252195.1. Classification (GTDB taxonomy): domain Bacteria; phylum Pseudomonadota; class Alphaproteobacteria; order QKFK01; family SZUA-500; genus SZUA-500. Next base: position 11,952 of record QKFK01000231.1, on the reverse strand, counting down.
TCTGCTACAGTATAAAAACTATTTATAATGCGCAACTTTATTTTGAACTTATTCAAAATATCTTATTTCTACTATTTGCTTGTTTTGATGTGGCTTTGTTGGATTTGACAATAATTTTAATGGTGGCAACCCATTTCTTTCCACATCTATAATAATTCTGTTTTCAGCTACGCCTTGGGCTTTCAAATAATCGGCAATAGCCATAGCCTGCCCTCTAGATTGGTATTCATATTTCTCAAAATCACCCTCAGCCCCAACTAAACCAACCACACAAACACGTTCATGCTCAAATGATTTAACAGCCGCTTGACGCAATTTGGGCTCTTGAGATTTTTCGAGATCTTTATTCCAAAATGTAAATTCTATTTGAATAGATTCATCTCCCATTGATTTTTCACAATCGGATGTTTTTGCCCTAACTGGTAGAGCAATCATTATAAAAACAAATAGATATCCACAATATTTTATCATTTTAAGCCCTCAAAAGCCTTATTTCTCACAAAAGAATACTATAATTTCGGTTAATAAATAAAAAATATTGAAAAAACATTTGAATTTTTAAGAAAGATATGTAATCTCACATAGCAGACGTTGAAAAACATCTCTGCGGATGTGGCGGAACAGGTATACGCAACAGACTTAAAATCTGTCCCTCTTACGAGGTTACGAGTTCGACTCTCGTCATCCGCACCAATTTTTAGGAGGCTTTTTTAAGCCTCCTAATTTTTTATGAGGTTAAAATGCAACCGATAAAATCTATTCGCGAAATCACCAATAAATATGACTGCTTTTTATTCGACCAATGGGGGGTGCTTCATTCAGGCAAAGCTCTTTTTGATGGTGTAATTGATTTTTTAAACCAGCTTTTAGATGATAAAAAGGTTGTTGTTATAATTTCTAACTCTGGCAAAAGAGCCGATAGCAATATCAAACGTATGAAGCAAAAAGGATTTACCAGAATTGAAGAATGCATCATAGCAACCTCTGGCGAAGTTACTCATAGTTTATTAAAGAACAAATCTTCTGATCTTTACCTTGGGCAAAAATGCTTTTACATCCCATATCAAGAATCTTTCATATTAAATGACACGGGCATCACAACAACAAATATAGCAAATGAAGCAGATTTTGCGATTTTAGCTTCAACTAACGTAGGTAGCGATAAAAACGAAATAGAAACCGCTGTTGATAATATAAAACAATATAAACTACCATTAATATGCACCAACCCAGACAAAGTTAGCTTTGGAGCTAACGGAGATGCTTTTGAAAAAGGTCCTGGAATATACGCTGAAGAATGCTTAGAATGCGGTTGCAACGTAAAATATATTGGCAAGCCTCATAATGAGATTTATCAATATATATATCATCATTTACCTAACAACTTTAGCAAAGAACGCATCTTAGCAATTGGAGATTCTATCGAGCACGATATTAAAGGGGCTAATGAGCAGAAAATTGATAGCTTACTTATAACAAGCGGAATTCATAAGTCTGACATTATAGAAGAACAGTGCAAGATTTTTACGGCAACACCGACGTATTATACCACAAATCTCCTATAAACTACATATATATGTAAGTATATAACCTCTTTAACGTGGTTTATATATACAAACTCACCCTAACTATCGAAATAACAGAGCTTTTTACACTTAAAAGATATATGAGATACTATTGTAAGAAGCGCCATTTTAGCGTATATTTAAATATACATCTCGGGGGGAGCTCCTTATGCACCCAAAACAAACAGCCCACCTAATCTCCCTTCGAGATGTAACAAAAAAATAGCCCTATTATTTATTTTATACCCCTGTAACAAGGGGTATAATGTTTTAAACAAGATTACACATAAATATTAAAATAAGGAGGCTAATGTTATGATAGGACGATTAACGACCATATTTTTAGCCATTTTTGCAATAGGCGCTATAGCATGTTTTTCTTTATATAACGGACGCTTTTTTGGAGACACCCAGCTAATTAAGGAATTTGTGAGGGTAAATAACAATGTTCGCTCTTTTGAAGAAATCGAACGTTTAATTTGTGTAAATGTAGAAAGAAGCAACCTATATGCTGTAACTAAAGATGAAGACAGATTAAATGAACACGAAAAAGATTTTGAAACAATCGGCAAACTAATCAGCTCATTACAATCATCTACTAAGTCAATACGCAGGAAACGCCTTCTATCTCAAATAAAATACGGGGTAGAGAATCACCACAATTATATAACAAAATTAGAAGAAGTAAGGGCAAAACTAAAACAAAACCCAGATGATGCCGACTTAAAAAAACAAGAAGGCGAATATATCTTTAGCCTTATTGACCGATCATCACTTGGTTTCTTACGTTTAAGCGTTCAGTTAAAAGAAGAAAACAGTGATCGTTTAAAAGAACTAGAAAAATCTGTCGTAAATCTGGTACCATAGTAATTGTGACATAAATAAATATATAAAAATAACTTGTTTTTAATTACACCAAGCTCCTATATTACTAGCTTGGTTGGGGTTGTGCATGGAGGCTTGGGCATGCCAGAAATAAACACGAAAAGAATCAACACTTTCTGGAACATATTTTTATGTTTGATTGGTGCGATTTTACTATATATTACAACTCAGAAAAACATAGATTTACAAAACAGCTCTCTAAATTCTGTTTGGATATTCTTGATTATTGCAACAATATCTTTCTTTTCTGAATATACAGATTCCGCGCTGGGCATGGGCTTTGGAACAATTTTAACCCCTGTTTTAATGATATTAGGGTTTTCTCCTCTTCAGGTTGTTCCCTGTTTACTTCTATCAGAAACATTATCTGGTTTATTTGCGGGTTCTCTTCATCATTCTCTTGGCAATGTAAACCTAAAAAATGGTAGCGAAGATAACACCTCTATGAAGATTCTAGCCTGTTGCTCTATCTTTGGAACATTGTTTGCCGTTTATTGCGCTATTACATTACCAAAATCTGTTGTCAAAATTTATATAGCAATAATGATTCTATCAATTGCGGCTTTATTGATAATTGGCAAGCATTTATCACTAAGATATTCTCGTCGCAAAATACTAACTTTGGGACTAGTTGCCGCATTTAACAAGGGAATATCTGGTGGCGGATATGGCCCTCTAATTACTGGCGGGCAAGTAATTTTAGGTGTAAATGAAAAAAAGGCTATTGGAATAACTTCTTTTGCGGAAGGCTTAGTTTGTTTAGTTGGGCTCATTTGCATATTTTATAACCAAAGGTAACAACATTGCATGGGAGCTAGCTCTACCATTATGCGTAGGAGCTCTTTTATCTGTTCCGTTAGCAGCTTATACTGTTAAAATTATGCCAACTAAAATAATTAGAGATAAGATTGGCTACGCTACTTTATACCTTGGAATTCTCTGCGTTGTGAAATTAGTTTTGTAAATTAATAAAACTTGCTAAATAATTATCTAAGCTCACAACCAAGATAGACACATGTCTTATCCTTAATACCAGTGGAATAACGAAAGCATAAGAATTTAGAGCAATACAATTGCTGCTTTATAAAAGCACTACACTCGCAATTAATTGCATAAACCAACAAAAAATTATGACGTTAGTTTTTTGATTGCTTCGTTGGCGATAGTTAAACCAAATATTCCTGTAATAGTTGGCAAAGACCCCATAACATTGCGTTCTCGTCCTTTTCTTCCTCCGATATTTAACTCATTATCGTCATCACCCATAGATATGGCTGTTTCTGGCAAATCATCTCGAGGTTCATCTGAATACACGCACCTAACTTTGCTTAAATCTACATCGCGTCTTTTAAGCCTTTTACGAAGCATCTTTGACAAGCCGCAGTGAGAAACTTGGTTAATTTTACCATATTTAATTCTAGTTGGATCCGTCCTAAGAGCAGCTCCCATGCTAGAAATAAAATCGACATTAGCTGCAACTAAAGATGCTATTAATTCAGTTTTAGGGTTAAGAGAATCTATAGCATCTATAACTAAATCTGGCTTTTCATCTAATATTAAACCCATTGTGTCTTTATGGATAAACTCTTCAAAGCTCTCAACTTTACAATCTGGATTTATATCTCTTACCCTATTTATAGCAACATCTGCCTTAGGCATACCAACAGTAGAGGTTAAAGCAAATAATTGGCGGTTTATATTGCTAGATGAAACTCTATCAAAATCTATCAAACGTAAACGACCTACACCAGCGCGAGCTAATGCTTCGGTAGCATAGCTACCCACAGCGCCTAACCCTACTATAACCACATAAGAATTTTGCAATTTTGCGAAATTATCTTCACCCAAAAGCTTTTTGGTTCTTACAAATCTATCTTCATCCATGATTTTAACGCCTGCTTGCTATTATTATTTATTATTTCCATAAACTCTTCTACGCTAAATCCAAATTTTTCAGCGATTATTGCTGCAATATATGGCAAATTAGCTGGCTCATTCAAGTTATTTTGTGAGTATTTACTACCCCCGTCTCTTGGCAAAATATCTGGGCTATCTGTTTCTAATATAATTCTATCATGAGGAACAACCTCCCATAACCTTTTATAGTAGCTGTCTTTTTTGCCTAAAATAGATGCAGAAAGAGAAAACCAGCTATTATATTTTGCAAGCTCTTGAGCAATTTCAACCGATGCAGAAAAAGAATGAAACATCAACTCTTGATTTTTGTTGGCATGGCTTTTAATGAAAGAGAGCATCTCTCCCCAAACTTTTGCAGAATGGATTACGCAAACTTTGCTTCTATCATTAGCTACTTGCAATTGATATAAGAAAGCTTCTTTTTGCAATTCCATATCTATATTTTTAATCCCATCCAAACCACACTCACCAACATGAGCATCATATTTATCTAAATATTCTTCTAATTTATTTTTCCACTCAATGCTTGCTTTATATACATACCATGGGTGCAGACCAAACATTGGTATAACATTTTTATATTTAGTGGATACGCCAGCCAAACACCCCCAATCTTCTTCATTGGTACCACAAGAAAACATAAATTTAACATTCTCTTTATCTGCTCGTTCAACAACAGCTGATAAGTCTATTATTCGTTCATCTTGCAAGTGGGAGTGAAAATCAACATACATCATTTGGTTATATCAATTCGCTTTTCATAACATAATAATTATTACCATTTGAAAAAATTATATGTTATAATCTCGCTCATTCATAGATTTAATATAACCTAAGGAGTAAATAACTATGGAACTTAAGGGAAGCAAAACCGCAGTTAATCTTATGACTGCGTTCGCTGGAGAGAGCCAAGCTCGTAATAAGTATGATTATTTTGCCAGCGTTGCTAAAAAAGAAGGATATGTTCAAATATCTAAAATTTTTGAAGAAACAGCTAAACAAGAAAGTGAACATGCAAAACGTCTTTTCAAATATATGAAGGGCGGAGAAGTTAATGTTAATGCTGATTTCCACTTTGGTATCATCAGCACAACAAAAGACAATCTCATTGCTGCTGCAGAAGGCGAAAATTACGAATATACAGATATGTATCCAACTTTTGCTAAAATTGCCCGTGAAGAAGGTTTTAATAAAATTGCTGATACTTTTGAAGCTATCGCAATTGCAGAAGAACTTCACGAAAGACGCTATTTAGCTTTGGCCAAAAACATTGAAGAAAACAAAGTTTTTGAAAAAGACGGAAAAGTTTTCTGGTATTGCCAAAACTGTGGCTACATCCACGAGGGAACAGCTGCTCCTAAGGTTTGCCCAGCTTGTGCTCACCCACAAGACCACTTTGCAGTCCTTTGCGAAAACTGGAAATAAAAAGAGTAAGTGCCGTGTCATAAAAACAAATATGATACGGCATTTTTGTATTTATAAATTTCAAGGAGAAAAATAAATGGTATATGCATTAATTTTATCGATTGCATTTATTATATTTGCAACCGCAAAACTAAAGATGCACCCTTTTCTAGCGTTGTTAATTGCAGCATTCGGCTATGGTATAGCCGTTCAAATGCCTCTTGAAGACATTGTTAAAGCTGTAAATGAAGGCTTTGGCGGTACTATCGGTTACATCGGTATCGTTATTATTGCTGGTACAATTATCGGCACATTCTTAGAAAAAACAGGTGGTGCTATTAGACTTGCTAAAAGCACATTAAAATTAACTGGCGAAAAGAATGTTCCTGCAACTATGTCTATTATGGGCTTTGTAGTTTCAATTCCTGTTTTCTGCGATTCAGGTTTCGTTATCTTATCTGCTCTTAATAAAGCTCTTACAAAAAAAGCTGGCATTACACTTGCTTCAACAGCTATTGCTTTGAGCCTTGGTTTATATGCAACTCACACAATGGTTCCTCCAACTCCTGGTCCTATTGCTGCTGCTGGTATTATCGGAGCTGACTTAGGCCAAGTAATTATGTACGGCTTAATCACAGCTTCTATTGCTTGTTTTGTTGGTTGGATTTTTGCTGTTACTTACGCTTCAAAAATCAAAATCTCTCCAGATGCTTCTGGCGTTGATGAAAAAGCTGCTGCTGCACAAATGGACGCTTTAGAAAAAGATGCTCCTTGTGTATTTTCAGCTCTTTTGCCTATTTTGCTTCCTATTGTGTTAATCGTTCTTAACTCAATTGCAAAATACCCAAGTCACCCATTTGGTGAAGGTGGACAAGCCCTAACATTGTTGAACTTCTTTGGTCAACCAGTTGTTGCTTTGTTAATTGGTGTAGCTTTAGCAATGTTGTTGCCTAAAAACTTTGAAACAAAAATGATGTCTGGCTCAGGTTGGGTTGGCGAAGCTATCGTTGCTGCTGCTACTATCATCATTATCACAGGTTCAGGTGGTGCGTTTGGTAAAGTTTTACAAAAATCAAACATTGCTGCTGAAATTGGTGGCATGCTTAAAGATTACAATCTTGGCATTTGGCTCCCATTCATCATTGCAGCTGCGATTAAAACAGCTCAAGGCTCATCAACTGTTGCTATTATTACAACAGCTAGCTTAATCACTCCTCTTCTTGCCGTATTAGGCTTAGATGCTGAGATTGCTAAAGCTCTTGTTGTTGTGGCTATTGGCGCAGGTGCTATGGTGGTTTCACACGCTAATGACAGTTACTTCTGGGTTGTCACTCAGTTCTCTAATATGGAAGCAAAAGATGGCTTCAAATTACAGACACTTGGTACACTCATTGAAGGTACTGCTGCGATGATAACCATTTGGCTTATCAGCCTTTATGTCTTATAATCATCTATAAGGCACAAAAAAAACAGAAAGGGGCCTAACAGCCCCTTTCTTTATATAAACTAACTAAAGAGGTGAAAAATGAACATTACCCCCAAGCTTTTCTTAAAAGAAATGTTTGATGCCGCCTTAACTAAGGTTAAAGGCGAAGAAGATTTAATTAAAAACCTCCCCAAAGCCCCTAAAGGCAAAACCATAGTTATTGGCGCTGGAAAAGCCGCTGCGGCTATGGCAAAAACCGTTGAAGATAACTGGAAAGGCGAGCTAACTGGACTAGTTGTGACCCGTTATGAGCACGGGCTTAAAACAAGCAGAATTGAAGTAGTTGAAGCTGCCCACCCAACTCCAGATGAAGAAGGCCGAAAAGCAGCTAAAAGAATTTATGAAATGGTGCAAGGTTTAACCGCTGATGATTTAGTATTATGCTTAATTTCTGGCGGTGGCTCAGCATTATTATCCCTACCTGCTGAAGGCATTCCGTTAGAAGACAAGCAGGAAATGAACAAACAGCTCCTAAAAAGTGGGGCGAACATTTCTGAAATTAACTCAGTTAGAAAACATATTTCTGCAATTAAAGGCGGGCGTTTAGCCAGAGCGGCTTACCCTGCTAAAGTTGTGGCGATGTTAATATCTGACGTACCTGGAGATGAACCAACTGTTATTGCATCTGGTCCTACAGTTGCCGACCCAACTACTTTTGAAGACGCAAAAGAGGTTGTCCGCAAATATGGGTTAAATCCTCCAGCTTCGATTAAAAAATATTTAGATGAAGCTAAGGAAGAAACCCCAAAAGAAGGCTCAAAATACCTTGAAAACACCGAGGTAATTATGTTAGCAACTCCTCAAGATGCCTTAGAAGAAGCCGCTAAATTTGCTCAAAGCAAGGGCTTTAACACGATTATCTTAGGCAATGCCATCGAAGGTGAATCTCGTGATGTTGCTAAGGTGATGGCTGGCATTGCAAAACAAGTTAAAAACCTTGATCAACCACTTAAAAAACCATGTGTAATTTTATCAGGTGGAGAAACCACTGTTACCGTAAAAGGTAATGGTCGAGGCGGACGTAATGCAGAATTTTGCCTAGCATTGTCAATTGCTCTAAAAGGCTTAAAAGATGTTTATGCAATTGCTTGTGATACAGATGGTATTGACGGCATCGAAAATGCCGCAGGGGCTGTTATTGCTCCAGATACTTTAGAAAAAGGATTAAGTGCTGGAATGAAAGCTTCTGACTATCTTGCTAACAATGATGCATATAGTTTCTTTAATAAGCTAGATGATTTAATCATAACAGGACCAACTCTAACGAATGTAAATGACTTTAGAGCAATATTGGTTCTATAAGCCAAAAATTAAGGGAGGTATCAAAGCCTCCCTTTTTTTATATCTAGCCACATTAAAGCATTTTACAATGAAGTCCAGATTTCGTTGACCTCTTCTGGGTTATATTCTCTGTATAAAAAGTCTGCCCTTAAAGACAAACCAAATGAGGCAAGTTTTTTGTATTCAGCAACAATGTTACGAGATTTTTTAGAAATCACCAAATTGCGACATTTATTACGGATTAATACCATTTCATTTCCATGAGATGAAAGAAGCTCAACTTTGTTATTTGCCTTGCATAAAGATTTATCTTCTGGGCAACCATCATTATAAGCTCTATATGCACAATTATCGCTTATAAATAACGGAATGTCACCGTAAGCAATGAGCTCGACCTCTATTGGCGACTTCTCTACAATTGCTTTAATATTTTCAACATCATCTTCTGGAGCAACACAAACTCTGGTAATACCCATATCTGCCATTTCTTTAATTGCAATTGAGTTAAAACCATAAAAGCTCCAATCAGCCGATACATCTAATTCTGATGATATTTTACTGCCAAACTTTTGTCCCAAAGCTTCAAAACCCCAAGCTCCTGTTATCTGCCATTTATTAAAGCCAGAATCTAACAATTTTTTCACATTTTTAGACAATGATTTATATTCATGGTCACGACATATAATAGGCATCGCAAGCCTAATTTTGTGTTTATCAGAATTAAGCGCTAGCTCATCAGCATCAAGATAGCTAATTGATGTCAAATCTAAACATATCTCATCTATATCAGCTAATTCTTGAGAATAAAAACCATTTAGATATTCTACATTATCTATTTTAATAATTTTTTTATTAGAACATGGCTGGGTTTTACTAGAAACAAATAATTCTTGCTTAATTCTAGCAAGCCTTTCTTCTCTATATTTTTTAACATCTATGGCAAAAGCATCTAATGTTTTACGACGAATATTCTTAGCCTCTGATAACGGTAAAAACAAATTATCATTATTGGTAAATACAAATTCTTTTAATGAGAATTCACTACCACCAGTCTGCATAAAAGCTTTTGCAACGCCTTCCTCAACTTTTTGCGGATTATTAGCTTTTTCTAGACCAGATAAAGCTTCTTCAAACACAAAAACCTGACCAGTAGTTTCTTCTCTAGCTGTAATGTTAATTTTATCCTTGAGAAGCTTACAATCCATGCTCAATTTATATTTTGATAAAACGTATTCTTTATTGTCACTAATCACTTGATAATTTTGTTTTACATCAGCAGATGAAGAGCAATATATTTTCACCTTACTTTCCAGCGCAGGAACATTTCTTGGTAACAAAATTCTTACTAAAGAATTTTCTCCAACCTTAAAAACCTCTTTCCAATTATTGCTATTATCGGAACACAACAATTTTTCTATAGAAAAGCCAAAAGGTTTTTCAGCACCTAACACATCTACTTGAATTCCATCTCTAACTTCAAGTTTCATTGGGGTAATTAGCTCTGCATATGTCTTGCCTTTATATACAACCTGCTTTGCCTTTGAAGATAGCTCAGCCCCTCTATGACCCATAATATCTGTTTCTATAACACCAGAATTTTTACGATTATGCATATATAAATCTGTTTGCCCACGGCTAAAGATAGTTCTGATGTTACGGTTTAAATTCTCTAATTTGTATTTTGAAGTTTCACCGTCAAGTATCTTCCTATAATAATCTGTTACACTCGCCACATAGAGAGAGTTCTTTTTGCGTCCCTCTATTTTTAATGAGGCAACACCTGCTTTAACTAAATCGTTCACATTCTGGTTCTGAGCCATGTCTTTCATAGAAAACACATGAGAGCTATTTTTATTATTACCATTAACAGCATAAGCATCTCTACAAGGATACAAACAAGTACCCCTATTAGCACTTTTCCCTGTTAGCATGGCAGAAGCCAAGCACAAACCACTATAACCAAAACATAGTGCTCCATGAATAAACACTTCTGTTTCAATACCAATTGATGATATATCTGCAATCTCATCTAAAGATAATTCTCTAGCTAAAACGACTCTTGAAAAACCATAATCTTTTAGTGCCTGTGCGCCAGCTTTGTTATGCACAGCCATTTGCGTACTAGCATGTAGCTCCAAATTAGGAAAATGTTTTTTAACTATTGATGCCACACCTAAATCTTGAACAATAACTCCCGTTACACCCGCAACAGACAGTTCTTCAAGCATATTTATAACATCATCAAGCTCATTGTCTTTTATCAATGTATTAATAGCTACATATATCTTTTTAGTTGTGCCATAAATAGCAATCAGCTTTTCTAAATCTTCTAACGTAAAGTTAGATAATCCTGAGCGTGCTGAAAATTTATCTAGCCCCAAGTAAATGGCATCGGCGCCATATTGAAAAGCAGCTTCTGCAGATTTTATCTCTCCTGCTGGAGAAAGTAGCTCGATATTCATTAATTATTCCTATGTTGTTTAAGTTCAGATATTATCGCCTAAATCCCAACAAGCAAAGCTTTTTCGGAAACACCTCTATACAATTAGTTATTTAGCATATAAGCAATTATATTATTTATATATCATTGTTATAACATAAAGTATTGACCCGATATATCAATTTAATATACAATCTCACGATTGCTTTCATTAAAACGTTGGGGACATATTAATGCTAAAGAAATTAAAAATATCTATAAGATTATCCATATTAGCCGCTCTAATACTTATCGTATTAGGTTCACTATCAATGTATATTGCAAATTCAACTCACGACAGCTTATTAGATGCACGTAAATTAAAGACAAAAAATTTAGTTGAAACTGCTATAAGTGTTATTAAAGAATATGACCAAATGGCAAAAGAAGGTCGTATTTCTGTTGACGATGCTAAAAATTATGCTGCAGCCAACATTAAGCTAATGCGCTATGATGGCAAAAATTATTTCTGGATTTATGACATGGAAGGCAAGCTTGTAATGCACCCATTCCGTGCAGAAAAAATCGGCCAAAGCATGATGGAAAGCAAAGATGAAGACGGCAAACCTCTTTATCCTCAGTTTATTAATGAGATCAAAACATCTGGTGGTGGCTTCACTCTCTACGCAGGAAAACTCCCTGGCACATCAACAAGAGCTGAAAAATTAGCTTATTCAGAAGGTTATAAAGACTGGAACTGGGGTGTTTCAACAGGTATATATATTGATGAAGTTGAAACAGCATATCGCGCTAAATTAATAGAAATGGGAACAGTTGGCTTAGGTATTTCATTAATTATGCTCCTTGGAATGGTTGTTATTGGCAAAAGTATTTCTGGTCCTGTTAAAGATATTACTCACAAAATGGAAGAGATCGCTGATGGCAATTTAGACATTCAAATTGGGCATGATGATGACAAGAGTGAAATCGGTCAA
>QKFK01000091.1 GCA_003252195.1 Rhodospirillales bacterium | reverse complement strand
TCTGCACCAAGATCATCAATGAAGCTTGAATTTTCTGCTACTTTTGATTCTTCAACGCCAAGATGTTCAATAACAATTTTCTTTACGCGATCAGCTACTTCACTCATTTAAAGTTCCTCACTTATATTGTTAAAATCAAATCATTAGGTAACCGTACCTAATGCGAAAAAGCGGTAACTGAAAAATTTTCTTTCCACTTTAGGAAATATAAAAAACATATTTTTTGCCTTTTAACAACAAAAATATTGATTTTTATCACCTAAAACTTAGCGGAAAGAAAAAAATCTCAGCATTTCCGCGGGTTATATCATAGCCATACCGCCGTTAACGTGCATAGTTTGACCTGTGATATAAGAAGCTTCATCAGAAGCCAAGAAAACTGCTACATTCGCAATATCTTCTGCTGTGCCTAATTGACCCATTGGGATATTAGATGTTAGTTTTTCTTTTTCTTTTTCTGGCAATACATCAGTCATTGGAGTTTTGATAAATCCAGGAGCAATGCAGTTTACTGTGATGCCACGGCTAGCAACTTCTTGTGCTAAACATTTTGACATACCAATCATACCAGCTTTAGAAGCTGAGTAGTTTGCTTGACCAGGGTTACCTGTAACACCAACGATAGAAGCAATACCGATAATACGACCAAAACGACGTTTCATCATGCCTTTAATAGCTGCTTTAGCTAATTTGAAGCCAGCTGTTAAGTTAACGTCTAATACTAATTGCCAATCTTCATCTTTCATTCTCATGAAAAGACCATCTCTTGTGAGACCTGCGTTGTTGATAAGGATATCAACTTTACCCATTTGAGCTTCAGCGTCATCAATGAGTTTTTCTACATCTTCAGTTTTGGTAAGGTTACCAGTGAAAATAAATGTTCTGCTACCTAATTCAGCAGCTAGCTTTTCCATTGGTTCTCTGTTCATGTCGGTAAGACCAACAACAGCACCTTGAGCGTGGAAAGCTTTTGCAATTTTGCTACCAATACCGCCAGCAGCGCCAGTGATAAGAACAGTTTTACCATTTAATTCAAACATAATTTCAAGTCTCCATTTTTGAGTTCATTTATGTAATCTAAAAAGCATATAACTTTTTTGTAATCAAGTTACAAGCTTTTTAAAAAGTCGTCAATATCTTGAGGATTGTTTAAGGATAATCCACTTAATTCCTTATCAATTCTCTTTGCTAAGCCAGATAACACTTTGCCTGAACCGAGCTCTACTAAAGTGTCAACACCTTCGTTTTTCATATACATAACGCTTTCACGCCATCTTACAGAGCCAGTTACTTGCTCAACTAATCTTTGAGTTATTTCTGCTGGGTCTGTTATTTTTGATGCAGTAACGTTTGCAACTAAAGGAACAACTGGTTTAGAAACTTTTACGCCAGCTAGAGCTTCCTTCATAACCTCAGCCGCAGGTGCCATTAAAGGGCTATGGAAAGGAGCGCTTACGGCTAATTTCAGGCATCTTTTTGCGCCAAATTCAGAGGCAATTTCTACAGCTTTGTCGATTGAACCCATGTTTCCACTAATAACAATCTGACCATCAGAATTATCATTAGCTGTAACGCAGATTTCACCATCTAAAGTAGCTGCTTTTGCAAGCTCGGCTGCTTTTTCAAAAGAAACGCCAATAACAGCGGCCATTCCGCCCATTCCAACAGGAACAGCTTTTTGCATCGCGTTACCACGAGTTTTTAAAAGTTTAGCTGTGTCTGATAATGAAATAGCTTTGGCTGCGCATAATGCAGAATATTCACCAAGGGAGTGCCCTGCTACCATAGAGGCTATATCTTCTAATTTAACCCCACCTTCTTTTTCTAGAATATTAACCACAGCCATACTAACAGCCATTAATGCTGGTTGAGCATTTTCGGTTAATGTAAGGGTTTCTTCTGGGCCTTCACACATTAATTTAAAAAGGTTTTGTGAAAGAGCTTCATCAACTTCGGCAAAAATATCACGTGCAGATGAAAAAGCATCGGCTAATTCTTTACCCATTCCTACGGCTTGAGAGCCTTGTCCTGGAAATACAAAAGCTTTAGACATGTTTCCTCATTATTTAATTATTAAAACGATGGGCTCTTATAGCCCCTAATTATTAAAAAAGAATGTTCAATTATTTAAAAATTATATCGAACCAATATACTTTAAGCCGAAGATTCTGCTCACACAAGTAAAAAAGTCGCTTAATTAAACGCTATTTTTATAAAATAAGCAAAAGTGCTTATTGCAAAGTGTAAATATTAATGTATATTGAAGCTTCCGTTATAAAACTCCTTGCCAGCTGTAACGGTGCTGGCTATGCATTTTTAATTTTGTGCTGAGATAAGCCACAAGGAGAAAAAATATGTCTTTATATGAAAACGTGTTTATTGCACGTCAAGATATTTCCGCTCCTCAAGTTGATGGTCTCGTTGAGAAATTCGAGGGGATTATTAGCTCAAACGGCGGAAAAATAACTAAAAAAGAAAACTGGGGTTTAAGAAACCTCGCTTACCGCATTGAGAAGAATCGTAAAGGTCATTATGTTCTTTTGAACATTGATGCCCCTTCTGCTGCAGTTAAAGAACTTGAGCGTCAAATGGGTATTAATGAAGATGTTCTTCGTTATATCACAATTCGCAAAGATGTTCTTGAAGATAAACCTTCTATTATTATGGCTGGTGACAAAGATAGCCGTCGTTTTAATGAAGAAGAAGCAAACGAAGGAGAAGAATAATGGCTAATAAACCTTTTTTCCGCAGACGTAAATCATGTCCTTTCTCAGGCGAAGGCGCCTTAGAAATCGATTACAAGGATATCAAATTATTACAACGTTTCATTTCTGAGCGTGGTAAAATTGTTCCTAGTCGTATTACTGCTGTTTCTGCAAAGAAACAACGTGAACTTGCTAAAGCTATCAAACGTGCTCGTTATATGGCTTTGCTCCCTTACGTATCACAGTAAGCTTAAATTTTGTACTTATAAATTAGGTGCTTTAAGTTATGACAGGTAATACAAACCAAAATAATAATGCAGAAAATGTCTCTCAGGTTTTACAATGTATAACCGCGGGGGTTATGGGTGCATTTTTATTTGTTATGATACCATATCAAGGATTGCTTGGATTGTTGGGGTTATATTTCTCTCAGCTTCCAGCTGCGTGGATATTTTTCACTGCAGGGGCATATGCTGGTAATGCTACGATGGGTATTTCAATTGGTTTGATTTATTTACTGTCATCACAAAACTTGTTGCTCGGTGCAGGCTACCTCACTATTGATGTGTTGCCAATTGCAATCATTGCAAATTTAATGATTGCAGGGCTTAAAAGAAAAAACAGATTCGCTTTAGGCGATGTAGTTTCTATTTTATGTGTAGTTGTTGCTGTTGCATCAGTGTTTTTAACCGATAAAGTCACGGGATTGTTGTTTCAAAACCCCGCTGATATAAAGGTCGCTCTAGTGACATTTTTCAGCAAAACTTTTGAATCCGCTGGAGCAGTAAATGTTCCGCCGCAAGTTACCGAAATGGTGCTTAAATATGTTGTTCCATATTTGCCAGCATTGTTAGCCGTAATGTGGATATTCCGTACGATAATGTCTTTATGGATTGGTTTGTGGTTAGCTACTCTTACTAAGAAAGCGATTCTCACTGAGCCAAAATACAAAATGATAAATATCAATTTATGGGTTGCGGCAGTTTTACTAGTAAGTACAGTTATAAGCATTTTAGGAAATGGAAATAGTGCCTATTTGAGCCTTATATTTACGATGATTATGTTGGTTCCATTTGCTTTGCAAGGCTTGGCTGTTGTTCACATTAATGCGGATAACATGAAGCATAAAAAAGCTGTTTTGGTTTCTTTTTACATTTTAATATCGTTGGTTGCTCATTGGGCGATTCTTGCGCTAGCTGTTTTAGGATTTGTTGAGCTTTTGCTCAGAATGTTTAAAAAGCCAGCGTTAAAACAAGGTCTGGAGGAAAGATAATGGAAGTAATTCTTCTTGAACGCATTGAGAAGCTTGGTCAAATCGGTGACGTTGTGAAAGTAAAAAATGGTTACGCTCGCAACTACCTTTTGCCTCTTAAAAAAGCTCTTCGTTCTACTAAAGAAAATTTGGCTGTATTTGAAGCTCAAAAAGCTCAAATCGAAGCTTTGAACCTCAAACGCAAAGAGGAAGCAGAGCAAGTTGCCAAGAAAATTGAGGGTCTTAATGTTGTTATGGTTAGACAAGCTGCAGAGACTGGTGTTCTCTATGGTTCTGTTACTATCCGCGACATTAGAGAAGCGGTTAAAGATTGTGGTTACACAATTGAGCGCCGCCAAGTTATGCTTGATCAACCAATTAAAGAACTCGGCAAATACGATGTTCGCATTGGTTTACACGCAGAAGTTTCTGCTATGATCAACTTAAATATTGCCCGTTCTGAAGAAGAAGCTGCTGCAAACGCATAAGCTTTTTAACGAATAGCAATTTTTCTAAGCGTTATAAAACTCCCGTAGCAAATTAGCTGCGGGAGTTTTTGTTTATATGTGCCTAGTTAATCACATTTCTTACACAGACATATTCACAGATTTATCCACAATTATACCTAAAACAGCCTGTCTCATTGCCAAGCAAAAAAATATATTTTTTAGCCTTTGCTCTTAACGCATCTTTTATGTAATTTGCACTAACTAAGATTGAAACCAAATTTAAGTAAGCTAAGTAAATTTATTAAAAAGAAGAGTAGATAATGCCCAAGAAAAATCCAGAAACAGAAAAAAAAGAAGTTAAAAATCTTCCTCAGCATATAGAGGCAGAACAAGCTGTGCTTGGAACGGTTTTGTTAAACAACCATGCTTATGAAAAAGTTTCTGAGTTTTTGTTGCCTCATCATTTTGCATATTCGGTACATGAAAAAATTTATTCGGCTTTTCAAAGATTAATCCCTCAAGGAAGAGTAGCGGATCCATTAACTTTAAAAGACTATTTTGATCAAGATGAAGAGTTAGAATCTATCGGTGGTCACAAGTATCTTTTAGAATTAGCTACTAGCGCTAAAACCGTGGTTAATATCGAAGATTATGGTCGCATAGTTTATGATAAATATGTTCGCCGTGAGCTCATTGATATCGGGCAAGAAATGGTTGATGGAGCATATTCTGGAGATATTGAGACCTCAGCTGAGGAACAAATTGAATTAGCTGAAAAAAAACTATTTGAAATCTCATCAGAAACAGACACCCGTAAGGGCTTGCAAGATTTTTCATCAGCTCTTAATAAGGCGTTAGAAAATGTAAATGAGGCTATTCAAGCTGAAGGTGGTATCTCGGGTGTTTCTACAGGTTTAAGAGATTTAGATAAAAAACTCGGTGGTTTGCATAATTCAGACTTAATTATTCTCGCTGGTCGTCCTTCAATGGGTAAAACCGCTTTGGCAACTAACATTGCATTTAATGCTGCTGAGATTTTTATGCGTAATAAAAAAACTGAAGATAAAGAAAATAAAACAGTTGCGTTCTTTTCTCTTGAAATGTCATCTGATCAGTTGGCAGGACGTATTTTGGCGGCTCAAGCTCAGGTTAATGCTCATACAATGCGTACTGGTGAAATGGATCAAAGTGAGTTTGGTCGTTTAGCTGGTGCAGTTAGAATGCTTGAGAAAGTTCCATTATATATTGATGATACTCCAGGTTTGTCGGTTAATGCTATTCGTACACGTGCTAGAAGGCTCAAAAGAACTAGAGGTTTAGGTCTAATAGTAATCGACTATTTGCAGCTTATTTCAGGTGCAGGCGGCAGAAAAAGCGATAACCGCGTGCAAGAAGTTTCTGAAATGACTAGAGGGCTTAAAATTCTGGCGAAAGAGTTGGAAGTCCCTGTTATTGTGCTCTCTCAGTTAAACCGTTCAGTTGAGTCTCGTGATGATAAACGTCCTCAATTATCTGACCTTCGTGAATCTGGTTCTATTGAGCAAGATGCCGACGTGGTTATGTTTGTGTTCCGTGAAGCATATTATTTAGAGCGTGAAGAGCCAACCCAAAGAGGCATTGAAGGCGAAGATAAATTCCGCCAAAGATATGAAGATTGGGAGCGTAAAAAGAAAGAAAAACGCAATGTGGCTGAGGTGGTTTTGGCTAAACAACGTCATGGTCCAATCGGTATTGTGTCACTTTACTTTAATGGCGAATATACTGAGTTTGGCGATTTGATAAACGAAGAAAATATTCCTGATAGAATGTAAGTTTTGATTAAAGATATTAACCCGATTTTTAGTATTTAAAATGCATAATTGGGTTATGTCTTAGTTTATTTTCAGGATATAGTTTTATGTATAATATTACCCCAGATAATTCAGGCGCTTTTTTGCGTGTAGATTTGAGTGCTATTAAAAATAATTGGCGCAAAATGAAAGAATTTTTGGGAGACAATAAAGAATGCGCTGCAACTCTAAAAACCAATGCATATGGCACTGGGTTAAAAGATGTTGGTAAAAGTCTTTATGAAGCAGGCTGTAATAATTTTTTTGTAGCCCATGTTTTTGAGGGTCAAGAGTTACGCCAAGTTGTTGGTGATGCAAATATATTTGTTTTGCACGGAATTTGGGAAGATAGTTCTTCTATCTTTTATGAAAACAAACTAACACCAGTACTTAACTCATTAGAGCAAATAAAATTATGGTCAGATTTTGCAAAATCTAAGGCAGAAACACTAGATTGTATCTTGCATTTTGATACAGGCATGAACCGTTTAGGTTTGAGTGTTGCAGATAGAGATGCAATTGTAGAAAATACAAGCATAGTTGCTGGTTTGAATGTGAAAGTTATTATGAGCCATCTTGCTTGTGCAGATGAGCCAGATCACCCCAAAAACAAAGAACAATTGGCAGAATTTTCTGTTATTGAAAAATCATTGCAACAAGTTTTTCCTGATGCCAAACGTAGTTTGGTAAGCTCTGCGGGAATTTATTTGGGCAAAGAATATCACTATGATTTAGCGCGCCCAGGAATAGGTTTATATGGCTTAGGTGTTCCAGATGTGGCTGGTTTAGAATTAGCCGTTTCATTATGGGGGAGGGTGTTGCAAATTCACCCAACCAAAGTAGGTGAAACCATCGGTTATGGAGCTGCCTATAAGGTGCATGATAATGGGCAACAAGTTGCGGTTATTTCGGTAGGTTATGGTGATGGCTTTTTTAGATGTTTAGGCTTAAAAGGATATAGAGCCTTTTATAATGGCACAGAGCTATTATCTGTAGGTAAATTCTCTATGGATTTATTAACATTAGATGTTACTCCTGTGGCAAAAGACATAAAAATAAATGACTTTGTAGAATTAATGGGGCAAAATATCAGCGTTAAAGAATTAGCCGATAAAGCAGGCACGATAGAATATGAATTGTTAACCTCTTTAGGTGCTCGCTATTATCGAAAATATATATAATATGTAAGGGATAAAAATGAGATTTGTATCTTCTTTAGGTAGGGCTTTTATCAGATTTTTAAGCATGGTCGGTAGACTCTCAATGTTTGCTTATACCGCTATTTCACATTGTTTCCGTCCTCCTTTTTATTTAAGAAGCATCTTTAAGCAAATGATAGAAATAGGCTTTTATTCATTGCCTGTAGTTGGTCTTACGACATTGTTTTCAGGTATGGTGCTAGCTTTGCAGAGTTATTCGGGTTTTTCTCGCTTTGGTGCAGAAAGCGCAATCGCTGCGGTGGTGGTTATTTCAATCACTCGTGAGCTTGGTCCTGTTATGGCGGGTCTTATGGTTGCGGGGCGTATTGGTGCTGCAATGGCGGCTGAAATTGGTACCATGCGCGTGACCGAACAAATTGACGCTTTGCGCACATTGTCAACTAATCCTTATAAATATTTGGTTGCTCCACGTATTTGGGCTGCGGTTTTGATGTTGCCTATTCTAGTGTTTATTGGTGACATAATTGGTGTGTTTGGTGGTTATATTATTGGTGTTTATAAATTAGGGTTTAACCCTGCTAATTATATTTCTAGCACATGGCGTAATTTAGAATTTATTGACGTGGCATCTGGTTTAACAAAAGCTGCTGTGTTCGGCTTTATTATTGCGCTACTTGGGTGTTATAACGGTTATAAATCAAAAGGTGGAGCTCAAGGTGTGGGCGCTGCAACCACTAATGCGGTGGTATCTGCAAGTATTTTGATTTTAGTTGCCAATTATATCTTAACAGAAATGTTCTTTGCTAAGTAATATCGGGAGAATTAAACATGGTTGAAAAAGTTAAATTATCCGGTGTTCACAAAGCATTCGGCTCAAAAGTTATTCTAGATGGCGTTGATTTTGAAGTTGCTAAGGGTGAATCTTTGGTAATTATCGGTGGTTCTGGAACTGGTAAATCCGTTACTATTAAATGTATTCAAGGTATTTTAACCCCAGAGCAAGGTTCTATATTAGTTGATGGTAAAGAAGTTACCGAAATGCGAGAGCGTGATCTTGAAATAATTCGTTCACAAATGGGCGTATTGTTCCAAGGCGCTGCATTGTTTGACAGCTTAAAAGTTTGGGAAAATGTGTCTTTTGGTTTGATTGAGGGCAAAAAAATTCCTCGTAAGCAGGCTAGAGAAGAAGCGATTAAGGTTTTAGGCATGGTGGGTTTAACCCCAGATGTGGCTGATTTAAGCCCAGCAGAATTGTCTGGTGGTATGCAAAAACGTGTTGGTTTGGCCAGAGCTATTGCTACTCGCCCAGAAATTATCTTTTTTGACGAGCCAACAACGGGTTTAGACCCTATTATGGCAGACGTAATTAATGATTTGATTGTTAAATGCGTTAAGCAAATTGGTGCAACCGCAATTACCATTACTCATGATATGGCATCAGCTCGTAAAATTGCAGATAAAATTGCCATGCTTTATAAAGGTAAAATCATTTGGTGTGGTACAGTTGAAGAGATGGATAAAACTGATAATCCATATGTACAACAATTTATTCATGGTAAGGCAGACGGCCCAATTACCGATGAATTAAAAGGCTAAATTATGGCAAAAAAATCCGTAGAATATGTGTGCCAAACATGTGGCTCGGTTTATGCGCGTTGGCAAGGACATTGCACCGCATGCGATGAGTGGAACACGATTGTTGAAGAGCGCGTAACCTCCGAAGGTAATGCAAAATCTGCGGCTATTCGTAAAAAGTCATCTAAAATAGAATTGGTGGGTCTTGAAGGTAATTCTGAAAATGTAAAAGAGCGCCTTATTACAGGCATTGGCGAGCTAGATAGAGTTTGCGGTGGCGGTTTGGTTGCTGGCTCTGTTTTATTAGTTGGCGGTGACCCAGGTATCGGCAAATCAACCTTGTTGCTTCAAGTTTCTGGAATGGCAGCAAAGTTAGCCTCAAAACCAAAATGTGTTTATATCTCTGGTGAAGAATCAATCGACCAAGTGCGAATGAGAGCTCAAAGATTGGGCTTTGCAAAGGCTGATGTGCAATTAGCTGCGGCAACTAATGCAGGAGATATTATCGCAACTTTAGATGCACCAGATAGTGCTGATATTGTGGTGATTGACTCCATTCAAACCATGTTTTTAGAAAATATTGACTCAGCTCCTGGTACGGTTTCTCAAGTAAGAGCCGTCGGGCATGAGCTGATTCGTTTGGCTAAAAAAAGAGGGTTTGTTTTATTCTTAGTTGGGCACGTAACTAAGCAGGGCACAATTGCAGGTCCAAGAGTTATCGAGCATATGGTTGATACGGTGCTCTATTTTGAAGGCGATAGAGGGCATCAATTCCGTATTTTACGCGCGGTTAAAAATCGTTTTGGAGCTACCGATGAAATTGGTGTGTTTGAAATGAGCGATAAGGGCTTGAGCGAAGTGGCTAATCCATCCGCATTATTTTTAGCAGAGCGTAGAGGCAATATTTCGGGATCTTGCGTATTTGCAGGTATGGAGGGGACTCGCCCCATGCTGGTAGAGATTCAGGCGTTGGTTAATCCTTCATCAGGGGCTGCTCCTCGCAGAGCGGTTGTTGGTTGGGATAGTAATCGCTTGTCTATGATACTAGCTGTGTTAGAAGCTCGTTGTGGTTTGCGCTTGGGAATGCACGATGTTTATTTAAACGTTGCAGGTGGATTAAAAATAGCCGAGCCAGCGGCTGATGCTGCGGTAGCGGCTGCGGTGGTATCATCGGTGTTTAATATGCCTGTTCCTGCTGATATGGTGGTGATGGGTGAGATTGGTTTATCTGGCGAGATTAGAGCTGTGCCACAAACGGCGGTTAGGCTAAAAGAAGCTGCAAAATTAGGTTTTAAAGAATCTTTAATTCCACTTGGTGTAAAAAATAAACAGACATCGCCAAATAGCGATTTTAAGTTATTTGAGATTGGGCACTTGCAAAAACTCGTAGAAATGTTTAAATCAGAAATAGAATAATATGATTGTTGGGGGCATATATCATGGTTTTTAATAACATAGATTTAGTTTTACTAGGTATTTTAATTTTATCAGCCGTAATCGCATGGTTTAGAGGTTTTGTAAGAGAAGTTCTGTCTCTTTTAGGTTGGTTTTTAGCTTCTGCTTTTGCGTTATATGCGTTGCCATATGCAAGACCAATTGCATCACAATATTTTACAGGTGGAATTGTCGATATTGCCGCATCATTAGGGCTTTATGTTGTGTTCCTTATTTTCTGGTGGTTTGTTAGCTTCTTTGTTGCTCGCAATGTTCGTCACAGCTATTTAAGCGGTTTTGATAGATTTTTAGGTTTTATCTTTGGTTTTTTAAGGGGTGGCGTGCTCATTACATTAGTGGCGTTGCTAATGAATATTGCGGTTCCTCCTGAGTTTAAAAGTCCAGAGCTACAAAAATCAAAAGTATTCCCTGTGTTCGAGACTATAGCAACCACAGTTGAGCCTATG
Organism: Rhodospirillales bacterium; assembly: GCA_003252195.1. GTDB lineage: Bacteria > Pseudomonadota > Alphaproteobacteria > QKFK01 > SZUA-500 > SZUA-500. The sequence continues at coordinate 19,643 of QKFK01000091.1, read as the reverse complement.
ATACCTCAAAGCATTCTCGATGGTATAACAGGTAAAAAAGAGCAGAGTAGCGAAGATAACGTTAAAGATTTAGTGAAAAGCCTCAGCGCTCCGCAAACAACCGAAGGCATGGGCTCATTAAAGCAAGGTTATGATTCTCAATCTACAGATGCTATGGATAGGTTGTTTGAAAACGCCCAATAATTCTAAAGTTCACTTTATGGGGCATTAATTAGGCGTTGCTATAAATATTTTATGCTTATGTACATTATTTTGTACGGCTCGTTAGGATATTTACCAGCTTCTGTTACTGTCTCCGTATAAATTACTTTATCTATTGTATAGTATATTGCATCGTCTTTTTGAAAGTTGCTCATGTGCTACAGCACACTCCGTCTAAAATATTTTCATCCTTGCGCTATATCCTTAATTAAACTACAGCTTATAACTAGCACAACTTTTTAAAGCCTAGATTATGGTTAATGCTGTGATTGGTGCTCTTATTATTTATGACATTACTAATGCTTTTTGAGGCAATGGCTTTGTTTTTCGTGTGCAATGTTAGTTGATGTACATCAGCATAATATGCGCGCGCAGAATCCGCTTAAATAGAGCGATCTTAGGTGTAACTATATGATTGTAATGCTTAGTTAGGCACAAGATTTATAATTATTTAGTGCGTTTCATTTCAGGGTTATAGATAACACAGTAAAGTTTTTTATCTTTTAGTTGCTTGCATATATCTCGAGCTTTTTCTAAAGGGGCTTGAGCATATAATCTATAATATAATTTATCTTTAATTGTGGCTTGCTTAACAACATATTGCAATGGAGCAATATCTGGAACCTTCTTGCTTAATATCTTCCAGCCCTTTTCGATATCACTTTCTTTGTTATAAGATTCTAAATGAATTAAATAATTTTCATGTTCGCCTGTTGTGAGCGCCTCAGATGGCATCGTTTCAGTCTTAGGCTTTGCGGTGTTGTCGCTAGTAACCTTGCTGATAACATTATCGCCAGTCTGTTTAGCTTCTATAACAATATGCTTGTCTTTATCATCAGGGGAGTAAGCTTCTTTGCGCACAGGAACATAAGTTTCTTCAGGTGCTTGAGATTGAGGTAAGTGGTTTGCGATGCTAACAGTTTTATCTTCCTCTTGCGCACTTTCAACTTGTTTGGCAACTTCTTTTTCTGGGTCACCTTTTTTCATTCCGTATATTTGAGTAGAGGCTTCGTTGTTTTCTTCTGGCAAATCAATTTTGCTGAGTTCGTCAAGTTTCTTAATTGATGAATCATCACCTTGAACAGCGGCTTTTTGAAGCCATCTTTTTGCTTCAACTACATCTTGAGGAACGCCTTCTCCGCGTAAATATAAAATAGCTAGGCTATATTGGGCTCTAGCAAAGCCAGATTTAGCAGCTCTGTGATACCAATAAGCGGCGCGCACGGGGTTTTTTTCTACGCCCTTGCCCCAACGATATAGATGTCCTAGGTTTCTTTGGGCGGCAACATCACCGTTTTCAGCAGCTTTGCCCCATTCTAAAAAAGCTAAAGAATAATCGCCTGCATCATACGCAGCTAATCCTGTTGCAAAATCGGCTTTTGCAATAGAGGTGCTAGCTAAAAATAATGATAAAGCCAAAATGCTAAATAACTTTTTCATATTACTCTCCATAAATAGTAGGTTTTAGCCTCTTACTACTTTGTTTCTGCCTTGCTCTTTAGCCTTATATAAGGCTCTGTCCGCTTTCTTTATAACGTCTTCTGGGTTTGAATCTCTGCGGTTTTTTTCTGCAACACCGATTGATATCGTAATCTTTACGCTATCATTCTTTGAAGTCGCGCCGCGTTTTTCTTCAATGTTTTTTGGGTCTTTTTTCGGGCGTTTTTTATCACGTAAAAAGAACGGAGTTTTTTCTATGATTCTTCTTGTTTCCTCTAAGGCATCATATGCTTCTTCTGATGATTTGCCAGAAAATACAATCGTAAATTCTTCACCACCATAGCGATATGCTTTTCCGCCGCCACCAACTGCTTTAAGCTTGGCCGCAACCATTCTTAATACTTGGTCTCCTACGTCATGGCCATAGGTGTCATTAAATTTCTTAAAGAAGTCAATATCACACATAGAAATAGCATATCTGTTACCTAGCTTTTTCAAATCTGCATTTAAAGATTGTCTTGAGGGAATTTCTGTTAGTTGGTCATTAAAAGCCATATAATAAGAATCTTGGAAAACAGCTGTTATAATAATTAAAACAGAGCCAAGCATAAAAATTAGAGGAGCGGTTGGCTCAGTATATAAATATAGGCCAAAATTACACCCTATTATTCCGCATAAGAAACCGTAATCCATAGATTTGCCAGATAATGATGCTTTAATCATTAAAACAGCAATGCAAATAGCAAATATGATTATGCCAGATGTAGCCATTTCTCCGTGGTTAACATTCATGCCAAAAGAGGCAATGTTAAGGAGCTGTTTTTGTAGTAATAATATTTGCTTTGCAGAAAAGAAATTCTCTGCCCTGTTGGTGATAAAGTCTAAGAAACCAAGTTGAGCTACAATAAATAAAGTTTTTAGAAAACCCCAGAACGTAAAGAAGCCACGTTCTTCAGAAAAAGCAAGAATGGTTATGTTAAGGGGCAATAAGACACATATAAAACAATAAATAAGATTATGAATAGATTGGGTTTCGGCCCCATGGGCAGATTGCTTTAGCCAGTTTAAGCTTATATAGGTTAATAATATAATGACTAATGAGAAGCTTGCTTTGGAACGGTTAAACCACCCAGATAAGAAGCATCCAATAATGGTTATTACAAACAAAGAGTAATGCATAAAAGCAAATGTCATTTTGTTTATATCGCTAACCGCAATGTAAAGAACTAAACATATTGACAATAATAGGCATGGAGCCAGCATCGCAGATGTTGCTCTTAGAGCCTCGCTTACGCGTTTATATGATTGTGTTATGTTCATGTTCTCGCCAACAATTAATCAAATCTGATTATAACAACGATTTGAGTCAAAATTTGGTTAATTTTATAAAATTTTGTATGAATTTTAGAGCGCTTATGTATAATCATAAGGTTGTTTTAATGTTTAGGTGTGTGATGGATTGTTCTTGCGGCATAGTAAAAAAAGAATTTAGAGATATGTATTTGTCTGAGCTTGAAAAAGCTAAGAAAGATAGATGTGTGTCTTATTTGCCCCCAGAGGTTGTTGCTATGGTGAGGGCTTTTATTGAAATTAAAAAAGAAATAAATCCAGAGCTAGCAGAAACTCTTACGGATGTTAAAGAAGTTAAAATGCTCAAAAACTATCTGTTGAGTGAGTTTAAGCTTTTTGTTGATATTCCTAATGAATTAAAACCGCGCTTTTTTGCTGAGTATGCTATGTATTGCTTGCTCGATTATAATCAGGGGCAAGAATATGTAGATATTGATTGGCTCAAATCTGAGCTACAGAAAGTGTATGATTCTTTGCCAGAAGATGAAAAAACTTCTTTTGAAGTTGTGCGATCAGCTTTTAGATGGTCTAACCTAGTCGCTTAAAATTAGCGCATAAAACATGTTGGTTTTAGCTTAGCTTTAAATACTTGCTTTTCACAAATCTGGGTGAGTAGAGATTGGCTAAAAGTTAGCCTGAGATTATAACTTTTCAAATTCTTAATATAATAAGCTAGACATACAATGTAGTCGCTCTAAGATACCTCTAAAATCTTTTGTTTACGCAAGGTAATATTGAGCTATCGCCATATGAATAAAAACGGTATTTATGAGCCATGGCATATTCATATGCTTCTTTCATGGCCTCTGTCCCCGCCAAAGCACAAACTAGCATAAATAGGGTAGATTTTGGCAAATGGAAATTGGTGATTAGCATGTCTACCATCTTAAATTTATAACCAGGCGTTATAAAAATAGCAGTGTCATCAGCAAAAGGCTTGATAATGCCATTATCATCAGTTGCACTTTCTAATAACCTTAAAGATGTTGTTCCAACCGCAATTACTCTGCCACCATTTTTTTTAGTTTGATTGATTATGTCTGCGGATTCTTGATTGATAATCCCATATTCGGCATGCATTTTATGGTCATCAGTGTCTTCGCTTTTAACTGGTAAAAAAGTGCCTGCGCCGACATGCAATGTAAGTTCGGTGGTTTTAACTCCTTTTGCGATTAGCTCTTTCATCACATTGTCTGTGAAATGAAGCCCCGCTGTTGGTGCCGCCACAGCACCCTCGTGTTTGGCATATATTGTTTGGTAGTCTGCTTTATCTTGTTCGTCGGCTCCATGGTCACGTTTGATATATGGAGGCAATGGCATATGACCGTATTTTTCAAGAAATTCGTTTAGCTCTTGAGGTTCTACATTAAAACGGATTAATACACCATCTCCGTCTTTTTTCTCAATAACTTCGGCTGAGAAACAACTTTCTTCTATAGGAATGAAGTCATTATAAAATTGAATAATGCTACCCTCTTTTAGACGTTTGGAGTTTTTAATCAATGCCCACCAGTTAATGCCATCAACTGGGCGGTACAAAGTAACTTCTATTTTTGCTTCACCTTTGTAGGCAAATAAACGCGCTGGAATCACCTTGGTGTTGTTAAAAACCAATAAATCATTCTCATTTAAAATTGCAGGTAATTCTTTAAAAATTTTATCTTGGATAGAGCCAGAAGATAAATCTAATAATTTGGATTCATCTTTAGGGTGAACAGGTCTTTCTGCAATTAATTCTTTTGGTAATTCAAAGTCGAATAAATCAACACGCATTTTATTTATCCTAGTAGTTTTTGTTTTTTATAGAGCAAATATGTAAAAATGAAAACTAATTTTTAAAAATAAAAAAGGCAAAGCTATAGGCCTTGCCTTTTGTGAACTTTTATTTGATTAAATACGAGGACCAACAACTTCTTTGAACAATTCTTCAAATGAATTGTATTCTTCCATGGTATCAGATGATGTGTAATCAAGAATTTCATATTTTTGATTATCAGCGTCATATACATATAAATCTTCATCGCTACGACCAACTATTAGTTTGTTGCCGAGATCGCGATAGTCATTATAGTCATTTATAGAGACTATATCATCTAATGTAAAATCTGTTTCTGGGTCAGTTACCATGTCCGTGCTATAAAAATATACGCCGTTAAAAGCGTAGCCATTACAGATTTTTAAAAACTCAATATAATCTGCTGGCAATGATGGCATAGAATATTCTGATAGTTCTTTTTGACATATGGCCAAGTCTTTGGTGTCAGCTGGGCGAACAATCATAGCTTCTTCGTTTTCGCTAACCTTTTCAATAATATCTATAATCATATTAACTCCATGTAAAATTTATATAAGCCTAGCATATCTTTAATAAAAATAAAGAGTCCTTTTAATTAGAACTCTTTATTTTTTAGAAAAGCTTTATGCTCTTAACTTAGTGGCCTTTAATTGCAATTTGAAAAGTTCAAATGATGCATTGTCAGCCTCTACAGGAGTTTTTTCTGCTTTTATGCGTTTGTGGGCATAGTGATAACCACCTTTAACGCTAGCTTCAAAATCTTTAGTCATATCCACTTTTTGATATTGAGGAGGAACAAACACAGGGCTATCAGTCCATGGGATTAATACCTTGCGGGACTCGCCTTCATTAATGCCCATTATTTGTTTGTCGATAACAACATGGTGCAAATCATCATGAGGAGGGATTGGCATAATTACAAAGTTAGAAAACTCATTTTTACCACCACCATGAATTGGCAATTTGTGGTGAGTGTTATATCCGTTAGGGGTTTTGCCAGATTTAACCATTCTAATTTCTGCGTCGCTCATGCCGATTGTTTTTAGCTGCTCAACATAATGCTCACCAACATATTTCAAGAACTCTTCTCTTTTATCGCTAAAGTCTTTACGACGTTGTTTGCGTTCTTTCATTGATGGGACTTTGTATTCAACTTCTTTTAGTTCCATGCCGTGAATGGTTTTAAATGGGAAGCTACCGTTAAAAGCAGCTTGTTTAGCATGTTGTTTAACGTGCTTTCTGCGTTTTCTTTCTAGCTTTCTTAATCTGCGTTCTTCTTGAGCTGGTTTTTGGTGGATGAATTTATCTAAACTGTGGGATAAAACGCTACTTCTTTTTTTGTTTGTCATTATTATAACTCCGTTGCGTAAATATTTGCTTGGTATAAGAATAACACCCAATGGAAGGCTGTTTCAAGAAAATTTAGAAAAAATTATACTTTTTGTCCATTAAATTTCATTCTTTTTTCATGGATTTTGTTCGTGATAGCAATTGTTATCAAGGGAATCTCTGCCCTTTGAAGAAATTAGGCATATCTCTTTGAAAAATTGTGAGAACGTAGCATGTCTAACTTTAATTGACCTTCATTGTTCTTTGAAGGTAGGCGACTCGACGATTTTTTATAGTAAGGATATCTTTTATATGGTTTTTTAGTGGCTACAGGTTTCTTCTTGTCGTCAGATTTAACTTCTTTTTTATCTTCAGGAAACTCTATAAGTTTTTGCCCTTTAGCAGCCTCTTCTTTAAGCTTCTTTTGACGAGCTTTTTCGGCTCTGTATGCAACACGTTTGGCTGCAATCTCTTTGGCTTGTTCAAGCATTTTAGCAGGAGGAGCATACACACCAGCAGATGGAAGCTGAGGAACTTTTATTTCATAATCAACACCTTCTTCTAAACCGCGAAGCTGAGGATTAATGATTTTTTGATGAATATCTTCATGGAATGGGTTGTTTTTAATAAGGCATAAGTTGCTGAATCTGTTGCTTCCGCCACCATGAATAGGAACGATATGATGAGTGTTGTACCCTTTAGGTGTATAGCCTCTTTTCATGCCGTTTATTTGAGCTTTGGTGATGCCTGCTTTTAATAAGTCATCAGCTTTTTTTGTTGCTAAGAAATATAGGAATTGTACGCGTGTGTTTTCAAAATCTATTCTGCGTTGTTTGCGAATCTCTAGAGGGGGAATGTTGTATTTTATAACAGAACATTTGATTCCCCAAATTCGATTAGGCGTATTTTCAGGTAAGACTCGCTCTGCCTTAGAACGCAAGGTTTCTTTGTAAGCTTGGATATCTTGTTTAACACCTTGGCGGTAGTATTTAGATACCTTGTAATGTTGTAGCTTACTATATACAATTTTCCCTAAGCGGGATTTTTTTTGAGGTTCTTCTTTTTGTTCTTGAGACATAACGTCCTCTTTTGTAATCTCTTAACATTGTTTAACTAAATTATAAGTAGGCAAAAACCTATTTGCAAGAAAATTAGAAAAAATTTCGACAAAAAAGAAAATTGTCGATAAAAAGCGAGGAATGTATTTTGGCGGATAAAGTTGCGTATCAAGGCTGTGAAGGAGCGTATGCTCATTTAGCATGTTTAAGCTTGTTTGAAGATAAAGAAGTTGTGCCTAAAGATACTTTTAAGCAGGCGTTAGATGCGGTTGCGTCTGGTGAGTGCGAGCTAGTAGTTGTACCTGTAGAAAACTCAATTGCAGGTCGTGTTGCCGATATCCATTATTTGTTACCAGATTCTGGTCTTAAAATAGTTGGTGAATATTACTTGCGGGTTGAGCATTGTTTGTTAGGAGTAAAAGGGGCACAATTATCAGATATAAAATATGTGCATTCTCATGTTCAGGCTTTAACGCAAAGCAGGGGCTTTTTAGATAAAAATTCAATTAAACGTATGGTAGAGGCTAATACTGCGGTGGCAGCATTAAAAATATCTGAGCTTGCCGATAAATCTCATGCCGCAATTGGTTCTTCTCTCGCTGGAAAAATTTATAATTTAGATGTGGTGGAAAAGAATATTGAAGATGCCTCAAACAATACAACCAGATTTTTGATTTTATCAAAAGAGCCACGTAATTATGCCCACAGTAGTGATCAGTTGGTTACATCGGTTATATTTAAGGTGAAAAATATTCCTGCGGCTCTTTATAAAGCTTTGGGTGGTTTTGCTACCAATGGAGTTAATATCACCAAGCTAGAAAGTTATTTGGTTGATGGTGATTTCATTGCGGCTCAATTCTATATAGATTTTGAAGGTTCTCCAGATGATGCAAATGTTAAATTGGCGATGGAAGAACTAGGGTTTTTCTCACAAGAAATAAATATATTAGGCACTTATCCTGCTCATCCATACCGATTTGAGATAAGAGAAAATAAAGTTTCCTGTTAGTTAGTAGATTATTTCTTGCAATTAAGGGGCTTTTGCCTAATATTGTTGCTTAGGGAGGGTGGCTTTGGACAAGCTCTTCGCCAATCCGGTCAGGTTCGGAAGAAAGCAGCCGTAACGAAATTGGTTTGGGTCAATGTCCAGCCTCCCACTTCTTTTTTAATTTAAGCCTAGTAAACGAGGAACAATGCCGGAGATTAACGAAGACAGTAAAAAATATACTGTTCTGGCACGTAAATATCGTCCCGGTAACTTTGATGATTTAATCGGGCAAGAAGCGCTAGTTACTACTCTTACTAATGCGATTGAAAAAAATCGTATCGCTCATGCTTATATTCTTACTGGAATTAGAGGCGTTGGTAAAACTACGACAGCTCGTATCATTGCTAAAGGTTTGAATTGTATTGGCACAGATGGAAAAGGCGGACCTACAAGTCACCCATGTGGTGAGTGCGAAAATTGTAAGGCAATCTCTGAAGACAGACATGTAGATGTTTTTGAGATGGATGCTGCTAGCCGTACTGGTGTTAATGACATTAGAGAAATTTTAGATGGTGTTCGTTATCGCCCAACTTCTGCCAGATATAAAATATACATCATCGACGAAGTTCATATGCTTTCAAAAAGTGCTTTTAATGCGCTTTTAAAAACATTAGAAGAACCGCCCGAGCATGTGAAATTTATATTTGCTACTACCGAGATTCGCAAAGTTCCTGTTACGGTTTTATCTCGTTGTCAGCGCTTTGATTTGCGCAGGGTTGAGGTTGCCGAGCTTGAATCTCATTTTAAAAAAATCTGCGATAAAGAAAATGTTACAATAGAGCAAGAAGCATTAACTTTAGTTGCTCGTTGTGCCGATGGTTCGGTTCGTGATGGTCTCTCATTGTTAGACCAAGCGATTGCCCGTAGCACAGGATCTGTCACTGCTAATGAAGTTCGCTCTATGGTTGGGCTTGCTGATAGGGCGATTGTTTTTGATTTGTTTGAATCTTTAATGCAGGGCAATATTTCTGGCGTATTAGAGTTTTTGCAAAACCAATATAATTGTGGCGCTGATCCAATTGTAATTTTACAAGATTTATTAGAGTTATCTCACTGGTTAACTAAGGTTAAAATTTTGCCAGAGGCTGCCAATGATGTGTCTTTGCCAGAGGCAGAAAGAACTAAAGGTAAAGAATTAGCAGAAAAGCTCTCTATGGCAGTTTTAACCAGAACATGGCAGATGCTGTTAAAAGGCATTAACGAGGCAAAAAGCTCATCAGCTTCTTTGGCTGCGGTTGAAATGGTACTGATTAGATTAGCCTATGCTTCATCACTCCCAACTCCTGCTGAGATTATCGAAGACGTAAAAAAAAACTCTAGTGGGCTAGAAACAAGCCAGGTTATACCTGATAAAGCTCCTGCTGTAGCTCAAAAAGAGCCCGAAAAGCCAGCTCCTATAAAATATGATAATGTTAAGCCAGTAGAAATCCCTGTCGCAAAAACGCCTGCTCCAGAAGAAAAAAAAGCTGGCGTAAAATTCGCTTCATTTGAAGATTTAACCAAATCTTTGATGGATAAAAAACAAGCGGGTCTTGCTTTTAGCTTTATGAATGACATATATCCCATAAGCATTGAAGAATGCAAATTAACGGTTGCTTTAGGAAACAGAGCTCCTCGTGATTTTGTTACAAAATTAGGGCATTTCTTAGAAGAAGAAACAGGAGAAAAATGGATTGTAGATGTTGTTCATCATGCAGATGGTATGCAAACTCTGCAAGAAAAAGCCAAGGCGATTGAAGATAAAAATAAACAAGATTTATCAACTCACCATTTAGTAAAAGGTGTGCTTGATACATTTAAGGGTTCTTACATTGATAAGCTAACTAGAAAGACGATAGAGGTAATAGCTGAAGATGAAGAACCAATAGTAATAAACGAAACAGGAGAGCAAGATGTTTGATATTAACAACCTTATGAAACAAGCCCAAGGTTTGCAAAAAAAGATGGAAGAAATGCAAGCTGAGCTAGAAAAAAAAGAATTTGAAGGCGCAGCAGCTGGTGGCATGGTGAAAATTACTATCAACGGTAAATTTGATATGCAAAGCATTAATATTGATAAATCATTAGCTGGCGATACTGAAATGATGGAAGATTTAATCAGAGCCGCTTTTAATGATGCAAAGAAAAAAGCCGATGAAGCTATGCAAGGAAATCTATCAAAAATGACTGGTGGATTGCCTCCAGGAATGAAATTACCTTTCTAAAAGGATAGAAAATTGATAGGTCAAGAAATAGAAAATCTTATCAGGACAATCTCGCGTCTCCCAGGGTTAGGCTCTCGCTCAGCCAGACGCATAGCATTGTTTTTGGTAAAGAATCGCAACTCACAAATAGAAACATTAGTTTCTGCACTAAAAGAAGTGCAAGAAAAGGTAAAAATATGCCCTGTTTGTGGAAATTATGACACTCTAGATCCTTGTTCTATCTGCTCAGATAATAGGCGTGATGAAAAAACTATTTGTATTGTGCAAGACGTGGCAGATCTTTGGGCAATGGAAAGAACTTCTGCATTTAAAGGCAAATATCATGTGCTCGGTGGTGTGCTATCTGCTTTAGATGGAATCGGCCCAGAAGACTTAGGCTTAGATAAATTATTACAAAGAGTGCAATCAAACAATATAGAAGAAATAGTCCTCGCCCTCCCCGCAACTGTAGATGGGCAAACAACATCACACTATATAGCAGAGATTATGCGTGAAACAGGAGCAAAAGTATCCTCGCTAGCCCATGGTGTTCCCGTAGGTGGTGAACTAGATTATTTAGATGATGGGACTATTCAGACGGCTCTTAAAGCCCGCTATACTCTTTAAGTTTTGATTTTACAGGCTTCTACATCATTGTTTTTCGATGCTCAAAGTTCATGTGCTATCTGTACACTAGAACTTTTGCGCTTCTTAAACTCCTTGTATAATTTCTGTATAATCAAAACTTACACCATATGTTGGGGTGTGTCGACCACACTTGCTCATGTGCTTTATTGTACATTCCGCCGTTTGGCAATTTAGCTCCTGCCATTTCCGCCGTATAATCAAAGACTGCGGAGCTACTTGATATATAAAAAGCAGGTTGAGAGTAGTTAATTAGAAGCCTTTTTTACAAAGCATCAAGTTGTTTTTTTTCTCTATCTTCGATGATAGGCAAGAACTTGTAGCTTAAAGTGTAATAGGTTTCGCTTGCGCTTTTTGCCCCCAATGTGAGCATTATTTCTACACCGTCTTTTTTAAACTGGTTGTAAACCATTTTCTGTCTTTTCATCATGCTTTCTGTAAAGCTTAATGGCATTGGGGCAGGCTCGTTCCTGCGACGTGTTTCTGGTGCCGGTGCTGGAGGCGCGTCAAAGCCTTTTTTTGTTTCTATGCCTTCTCCATATTTTTTAGTTAAAAGGCGTTTTAAATCGTCATAGGTTTTCATTATTTCTATGCCGTCTTTGTCATCAGTTTGAATTTTGCTGATGATAACTATGCGCCATAGGCGATTATCTTCGCCAAAGCTTAAAACAACATTTTCTGCGCTAGGTAATTCTTTTGGAAAGTTACTTCCAGTATATGTTTCAGGGTATTTATTATCATTATAGGCAGTGAGTATAACTTTTTGGTCTTCAACTTCTTTTTTGGAAGTTCCCCATTTTAGCCCTAATGGAGCGGTGTCAGATAGTTCTGTCATTTTAGCCTGAAGCTTTTCTTCTCGCATTAGATTTGCCATGTTTTTTAAGATGTTGTCTGCCTTAACAGCTTCTGCGCTAGGCTTGCTAGGCGTTTGAGCTTGAGGAGCTTCGGGTGCTTTTTCTTCTTTCTTGCCGACAACTTCTTCACCAAGCAATAATGCAGACATATCTTCTTCTGCTGAGGCGATGTTAGCAAATAATAAGAATGCAATAATTAGAAACTTCATTTCTCAACTCCATAAAATTTTATCTTATAAGATGGCTTCTTTTATGCCATCGATAATAAATTGTACCGACATTGCGACCAAAATAATACCAAAAATTCTGCTTAAAATATTTGTTATGGTTTTACCTAGAGCTTTATCAATTATAGTTGAAAAATAAAAAGCTAAATAGGTTATAAAAACTACGCCAAGCATTACAGCAATTACAATCCCTTGCGAAACTACGTTGTCACCATAATGAGATGTAAATAAAAACAGTGAAGTTATAGACCCTGGCCCTGCAATTAAAGGTATAGCAAGTGGGAAAACAGAAATATCATCATGAGTAGCTTCATTAATTTTATTGGCGCTATCTTCTCTGCGGTCGGTTCTTTTTTCAAAAACCATTTCAAGAGCTATTATGAATAACATAATACCCCCACCGATTCTAAAAGCAGGTATATCAATTCCTAAAAGAGAAAATAACTTTTTTCCTGCTATGGCAAACGCAGTTAAAACACAAAAACCAATGATGCATGATTTTATAGCCATCTGGTGTTTATAGCGCTCAGATGATCCATTAGTTAAGGAAATAAAAACAGGAATAATTCCAAGGGGGTCGATAGTTACAAACAAGGTTGTAAAAACCGGAATGATTATATCTAACATATTTATCTCTATTTTGGGGGTTGTTACTTATATTCATATCGCGTGGTATATGTTTTTTCAAATGAAATCGCTAAAAAAGTAACTTAATTTTAATTGATATAAGTGGATAATCTATATTACTGAACTTTGTTCACAATAACCTAGGGGTTGCATATGGGTCGCCGTAATGATCATTCACGAGAAGAGCTTATAGAAATTGCTGTAAAGGCTGGTTATGACATCGCTTGTTATCAAGGAGTTGAATCTTTAACTACTCGCGCGGTTGCAGGAGTGATTGGCTATTCTGTGGGCACTTTGTATAATATCTTTAATGATTTTGAAGATTATTTATTACACGTGAATACAAAGACATTTAATAAGTTAGAAGAATATTTGAAAGATAAACTCGCAGAAAAAGATGCAAACTCATATGAGGAGCTGCAAATAATCTTTGTTGAGTTTGTTACTTTTACAGAAGAGAATCAAAATTTATGGCAATTAATTGTTCAGAGTCATAGTGCTTATAATAAGCCATATCCAAGATGGTATTTGCGTAGATTAGTGAAACTATTGCGCATGTTGGAAATACCTTTTTGCAAATTCTTTTATTATCTTAGCAAAAAGGAAGCTAAAAGAGCTGCACGAGTGTTATGGCTTGCTTTGTTTTCAACTTGCTCGGTTATTAGAGGTGCAAAGAACACCATAATTGGTGGCAACGATAATAAAACGGTAAATTTAATTTTAGCGAATACATATATTGCTGGCTTAATGGCAATGAGCAAAAAATAGGTGACGGATAATGATGCATTTTCTTGCAACAATACAGAGTAGAGAGTTTTTGCATAATCTTTTTACTAATCGGTTTATCTTAATCACGCTGGTTATATTCCTAACTCGTATGAAATATGCCACATATCGCAATATATATGTTGCGGCTCTTATTAATATTCCAGGCACATTGCTTCATGAGCTAAGCCACTTTATGGTAGGTGGGTTCTTAAATGCTAAGCCAACGTCATTTCAGTTAATGCCACGCAATGCAGGTGATGGAACATATGTTATGGGAAGTGTAGGCTTTTATAATTTAACATTTTATAACACATTGCCAGCAGCTTTAGCCCCATTGTCATTGTTGCCATTTGGATATTGGGTTAATCAAAATCTTACTAATTATTTAGCACCAACATTGCTTAATTATGTGTTTTATGTGTTGGTTCAGACCATATTGATTGAGAATGCGATTCCATCTCGTACAGATATAAGAGTGCTTCTTAAGCATTACCCAAGCATATTCTTTTATATTGTGGTTAGTATAGTGGGTTATTATATGTATATAAATGGCATGTTTAACGGTCTTAGTGCGTATATCAGATGGTAAAGGACAAACAACAGTCTAATAAAGTATTTTGGATTGGCGCGTGTCTGCTAATTTTCTTTGTGTGGCTAAATTATGGTTTGCTTGGCCCCGATATTTCAGAAAAACATGAGCAAAGTTTTGCCGAAATTATGATGCGCGGGGTAGATTATTCAGAAAAACTAGATGTTGAAGAAATTGACCTTTTCGCTAATGTCTATAGAGAAAAATTAGGCTTATATGTAGTTAAAAATAATTGGCAAAAAACTTATAGTTTTTCTAATAGTGAGGCCAAGGCAAAAGCTTTTATATATGTTGATGATAAAGATGTTCCTCGGATTCTCCATGTTGTAAAAAATGACCTTATGGTTGAGGAATATCAGCTTAAGGGGCAAAGATATGAAACCTTGTTAAATGGTCCAGCGGGCATTTGGAATAAGGGTAAAGGGCTTATAAAATCACTGACATATAAAAACAATCTATTAAGAGGAAAAGCAAAAATATTTATAGGTGAAGATGAGTATATATCTTCTGAATACGAAGATAACGAAATAGCAAATGGTGGCTTTATAGATATTAATGATGATGGACTAATGCTTGGGTTCAAAAACTATAAAAACAAGCAGTTAAATGGCTTGAGTTTTTTGTATGATGAAGAAGGGTTTTTAACCCAAATTACCAATTATAAAAATGGAAAAAAAGACGGCGTTCAAGTTCACTTTTATAAAGATAAAGTGATTTCAAAAGAATATATGCTTGATGGCATGGTTCAAAAATTTGTTAGCTTTGATGAACTAGGACGTATTCGTAATGAGGTTAATTATTCTCATAAAGGTTATTTTTTAGGTGAACAAAAGGAATATCTAAATGGTGCTCTGGTTGAACAAACCTGCTACTCAGAGCCTAATAAAAAACATGGAGCGTTTCACGATAACGGATTTATTAAATATTATTGGCACGGAGAAAACCTAGGTCCTGATGATATGGGGAAAGATAGGTATCAGAAAAAATATCAAATTGCTAAAGATCAAAGAGAATGCCCATATAAAGAAAATCCTAATTTTAAAAAAATAAACCAAGATTTTTTAATGGCAATATCTCCATATGATAAAGATTGGAGAAAATCTGCAAAATAAAGTTTTACAGCTTTGCTAATTAGTCAGATTACTCATAAATATAACGAAAAAAGCCCCAAACAACGTTGGGGCTTTTGTGTTGTAGGTAGGATTATCCTTTAAGAGATTTTAAATCTGTTTCAACAGCAATCTTTTCAATTATACCTTTGACAATTTTATCAAGTTTAGCCCCTTCGCTATAATCCGTTGCTGCCATATAGTCAGCACGATTTAGGGTAACTAATTCTGTCGCTGTGGTTTTGGGGGCTGGTTTGCCATCTTCTGGGCCTTTGCCTTCTTCATAAACTGCAATAGCATAACCATTCTGAGATTTGATAAGCTTCATACAAGGCACATCAGTTTCTCCATCACCGATATATATCATATTAGAAAAAGGAACAACTCGCTCATCAGATGGAATATGGCGGTTCATATCTTTGTTTTCATATGAGTTAATGATGCCTTTGTTGATGCGGAACAAATATTGCGTCTTGTTAGTGTAGTTAACCGCAGTTCCTGGCCATAGAGCTTCATTATTCTCGTCATATATAAAACCTGAAGCAAATATATGGCGGAAATTATGAGCAATTGACGTTCCCTCAATCATTTCACGCAAACCTGATGAAATAATAAAATGCTCAATATCAACGTTAAAGCTTTTGCCAAAAGCGGTGATTCTTTCAAACCACTCAGGAACACCCTTAAAGAACTGAATGTCTTTGCCATAGCCAATCATGTCTTCACGAGAAATACTAACATTACGTTCTTTTGCTAGAGTGATGGTGTGGAGCATATATGATAATAACTCGTCCATATCTCGTTCTTTGGCAAAATCATTAATCATATCCCAGAATTCTTTTTTCTCCATTTTGAGCTTCGGAATAAAAGTACGCTCTTGCATATTACCAGGGGCAAGAGTTCCGTCAAAGTCGTAGCAAATAGCAATATTAGCTTTAGTGTTTGGCATATAAATCTCCTTAAAAACATACGCACCGCAAAACATTCTATCATATATATAATTGTTTTTGCGAAATATTTTAGAGATTTATATTATAAAATCATCTTTGCAAAGATTTAGCTTTTTTACGAAAACCAAAGCCTTCAGATACTTTTCTGCCCAATGCTTTAATCTTTACTCTAATGCAAGATGAACATTGTACGGGGCTTTCATCTACGCAAATTTTCCCTGGGTATAGCTCATATAACTTGCGATAATCACCTTCGGTAATATTAGGCATAACCACATTTGCACCACACATTAGGGCTTTTTCTCGGCCTCTTTTATCAAGTGTTTCCATAGCGGTGGTGGCAGGAATGTTTATGTCTGGCATTAGAATACGAGCCAGTGCCATGGTTTTAACCGCAAGCTTAAACTCGGCAGTCTTTTCTAAGGCAAGAGGAGTGTTGGGATTGGGAATAAATGGACCAATTCCAAGCATATCCATGTCAAATTCTTTGAAATATAACAAGTCATTGGCAATAGATTCTAAGCTTTGGTTGGGTAACCCTACCATTATGCCACTGCCTACCTCATATCCAAGTTTGCGTAAATTGTTTAAGCATTCAAAGCGGTTTTGGTGGCTTTTTTCTGGGTTTAAGAAATGATATAGTTCCGAATCCGTAGTTTCTATCCTTAAAAGGTACCTGTCAGCCCCAGCTGCTTTAAAAGCTTTATATTCATCATAAGATTTTTCGCCAATGCTGAGGGTTACTGCAAAACCGATTCTTTTCATTTCATGCAATAGCCCACATATCTCATCATTTGAGAATTGTCCATCTTCACCAGACTGCATTACAATGGTGCGATAGCCATAGGCATAGCCTTTTTCGGCAAAATCTATAATTTCTTCTTTGCTTAAGCGATAACGATTTATTTCGCGGTTAGAGCGTCGCAAACCACAATAAAGACAATCTTGTTTACAATAGTTAGAAAACTCTAAGAGTCCTCTGAGCTCAACCTCATCTCCAATATATTTTTGACGAACTCTGTCAGCGGTCTGCACTAAAACTTGGTTGCATGTATCATCAGATAATAAAGTTATAATCTCATCTTTGCTTAGCTGATGAGTTTCTTCGGCTTTTAATATTATCTGTAATAATTCGCTCATGCTATAGTTCCGCCTCCAATTAAAATATCATTGTCATACAGCACCAAAGATTGACCCTTGGTTATAGCTTTTTGAGGATTTGTAAAAGATACTTTTATTTTACCATCAGCTTCGCTAACTATTGCTTCTTCAGGGTTGGTTTGTGATGAGCGGATTTTAGCGCTTAGTTTTTTACCATTTAATTCTTCTACACTAAGAGGAGAAAACCAATCTGATAAATCACATTCAGAACTAAATGTATCGGCTTCTGTACCTACAGTAACCTCGTTCTTGTGCGCATTTACATCAATCACATATAATGGTTCGCTATAAGACACGTTAAGTCCTTTGCGTTGACCGATGGTGTAGTTCCAAAAACCTTCATGCTCGCCTAAGATAGTTCCATCTTTGAAGGTGATGTTCCCTTTGCGAGGGGGCATTTGTAAAATGTCGTTATAATCACCAGAATAAAAATCTTGGCTATCTGGTTTGTCATGAATTTCTAATCCATATTTGGCGGCCAATTCACGGGTTTGGGCTTTGGTCATGCCCCCAAGAGGGAACAATGTTTGAGCCAAGGATTCTTGAGAAAGGCGGTATAAAAAATATGTTTGATCTTTTTTGCTGTCATGAGCTTTTTTTAAAAAGAATCTGCCGTTATTGCTCTTGTCAATTTGGGCATAATGACCTGTGGCAAAATAATCAAACTCTATGTTGCTTTGTTTGGCAAGGGCAGGGATTGCCCCAAATTTCATTAAATGGTTGCATCTAACGCAAGGGTTAGGTGTGGCTCCTCTTAAATATGTTTCCTTAAAATAGGCCAATACCACTTTTTTATATTCATCGATACAATCAAAAACATGAAAAGGTATATCAATTTTTTTGCATAGCTCGCGGGCAGCTTCTACATCTTTTTCTTCATCGCAATCGTAGCAGGCGTTTTTGTGTGAGTGAGTTTTTGACGTGCCAGCTTTTGCGTCATATATGGCCATAGTGACACCTGTAACGTCATAGCCTGCTTCTTTTAACATAACCGCAGATACTGCCGAATCAACTCCGCCACTTAAACCCACGATAACTTTTTTCTTATTCATTTTTATAATCCTAAATCTATTAATTCCGATAGTTTTTTAGATGATAAATAATCGGAAATAACCCCATCTAGCTCACACCAAATTTTACGTGTTGGGCAAAAAGGGCTCTTATTGCATTTGGTTTGATTTTTTACGCAAGACACGGGTTCTAAGCCACCTTCTAAAGGGCGAATTATTTCTAATAATGTTATCTCGCTAGGGGCTTTAGCCAGACGGCAACCACCGTTTATTCCTCGTTCAGATTTTACTAGCCCTGCTTTGCGTAAGGGAATTACCAATTTACTCAAATATTTCTCAGAAATATTTTGGTTTTGTGAGGCTGTGTTTAAAGTAGTTGGGGCTTCTTTGCCATAATTTAGCGCGAGCTCAACCATAAATCTTAAGCCATAACGAGAGCGGGTGGATAGTTTCATCTTGGTTCCTTAATATCTAATCTCTACCAGAATGGTAGTATTATATCACATAAAAAAACAAGTCAATAGCTATGGATACAAAAATCCCCTTCAAATCACCGTAAAAGCAGGTGACGGAGGGGATCTGATTGCATGGAAAATTAAAAAAGGTTCCTATTTAGAACCGCAACCACAACCTTTTTTTTCTTTTGAGCCAGAGCATGAACCTTCTTTTTCAGATGATTTTGCTTGTTCTTGTGATTTTTCACTTTCTTTAGATTTGCTTCCGCAACAACCCATGGTTTTTCTCCTTTAATAAAGTTAAAACATAAAGTCCTAGATAAAACTTATTTACATTTTCGTAAAAACTATAGGGCTTTAGCACCGCTTTTTACGGTACTAAACATATGTAAGTGCTCTTTTATGAGAATCAATATCATTTTAATAAAATATTTTAAAAATAAAAAAGCCAGAGAGCTTCTGGCTTTTTACTGGTAAAGAAGGATTATGCTTTTATATCAACAATCGAACCTTTAGCGGCAGCAGCATTGGCGCTTAACAAATTTGCCATTTGATTATCGGCGTTAGCTTGTTGCTTCATAACCGAATAAATAACATTCGGACTGGTGTTGGCAGATTGCACGGCGCTAGCGGCTTCTTGGGTTTGTTTTGTCGATGTAGAAGAAGCTAAATCACTCGCAGCTGAATTCATCCCGCTGTTTATTTTGCTCAAATAACTAAGGCTGGAACGCATTCCTGATGAAAGAGAAACGGATGATACCATATAGCAACTCCTTATATTAGGTTACTTTTACATATCTACAATCATAACATAATTATTTCTAAAATATAATCATAAAATTAT
>QKFK01000225.1 GCA_003252195.1 Rhodospirillales bacterium | reverse complement strand
ATATTAATCAATAATGGTTCTTGTGGCGGCTTAGCTCAGTTGGTTAGAGCAACGGAATCATAATCCGTGTGTCCCCAGTTCAAATCTGGGAGCCGCTACCAATTCAAAAGCCAACCTTTTATTAGGTTGGCTTTTTTCATTTTCTTGTCTTTCTAAAAATATTTAATTGCTTTTTGATAGAGCTTTTTTGGCTAAAATATTGCCTGATTTTGCTGATTTTGTTAGTAATCTGTTGGCTTTATCTAAATCTTGCTCAACACCTTTGCCAATAAAGTACATAGCTCCTAGTTTATATTCAGCATCTGCGTTACCTTTAATGGCAGCTTTTTCAAACCATTTTTTTGCCTCTGATAAATTTTTATTTATATGGGCTCCTGTAAAATAAGCATCGCCAATCCAATATTGAATAACAGCATTACCTTCTAATGTCTTATCTTTTGAAAACGACATCTTATTAGATTGATTAGGAATAATCTCGCCGCTTGCGTACATCAGCCACTTACCAATTTCAATATTGGCCTCATTCATATTCATAATCTTACGAGCATATGTAGTTGCCTTCTGGTTGCTTTGTACACCATAAAAACCATTGGCAAAGTAGTACCATGCATCATAAATAGCATCTTTATTATCATTATCAGCAGCATCATCTAATAACGACATTGCTCTTTCTGCTATTTCTGGAGTTACATCATCCATAGACAAATATTTTTTTGCTAGATTATATTGCGCTTCTGCATTTCCTGCTGTGGCAAGAATCCGCAAACGGTTATCAGATACATCTGCACCATTTTTCATATCTTTGTATGAAATATTTGCCAAAATGTGATGTATGGGAATCAGTATTAATGCAAAAAACACTACCCCATAAAACACAATTTTTATTTTTTTCTTATTATTTTTAATTGTTAATCTCATCATTGTTATCAATTACGTAATGTTTGTTTCTTTTGTCTAATCTAAAATGTAAACATATTAGTTTTTTCTTGCAAGTTAATTTTTTAGACAATATAATTAGACAAAATCAAACATTGTTTTCATTATTTTTATACGGGGGTGTACCTAAATGGATAACTCTTCTTCTACTAACAATAACAAAGCACTAGGTGCTGTATTTGACGGTAACGGCGTGGATTTCTCAATTTTTTCTGCTAATGCAACAAAAATAGAATTATGTCTATTTAGTGATGATGGCAAAGAAACGAAAATTGAGCTTAATGAAAAAGACGAGAATGGAATCTGGAATACATATGTAGAAGGGTTAAAACCAGGTCAAAAATATGGGTATCGTGTTCATGGACCATATGAACCAGAAAACGGTCATTTGTTTAATCCAAACAAGCTACTTATTGACCCATATGCCAAACAATTAGATGGTGAATTTTCTTGGGAAAAAGACGCATTACTTGTAACCAACGATCAAGATAGTGCTAATTGTGTACCTAAATGTGTAATTGTTAACGATAAAGAATTAGAAGGTGATGGCAATTACCCTAATGTTAGCTGGGATAAAACTGTTGTTTATGAAGCTCACCCACGTGGCTTTACAATTATGAACAAGAATATACCAGAAGAACTAAGAGGTAAATTCTTAGCCCTTGGTGACAAAGAGACAATTAATTATCTAAAAAGCATAGGTATAACTTCTTTAGAATTATTGCCAGTTCAATCACACACAACAGGTAGTTACTTAGCTCATTTGACAGGTTTGGCAAAAGACAAAGAAACAATAAATGATTTCTTAAACAGCTTTGATATGAACGCTTCTTCATATGACAACAGAGAAAAACTATTATCTATTCTAGAGAGTAAGGGCAGAAGAAACCATAACACATACCTAAACTCAGATATTTTAACTGGTATGGCTGAAAACTTAAAGAATATGGGCAAAAGCAAAGAATGGATAAACGACTTCTTTACAGGCGATATTGAAAATAAGAATAGAAATTATTGGGGTTATGACCCAATTAACTATTTTGCCACCCACCCAGCATATGGTTCTCCAAAAGAATTTAAGGAAATGACCAAGAATTTACATGATGCTGGAATTGAGGTTATCATGGATGTAGTCTACAACCACACTGGAGAAGGTAACAAAAACAGCATTGCAGTAAGCTTTAAGGGTATAGACAACGCATCATATTATCGCATGGATAATAACTCTAACTATGTAGATGACACAGGTTGTGGTAATACTCTTGATCTAAATAAGCCAATGGCAAACCGCATGGCAATGGATTCATTAAAACACTTTGTAAAAATGGGTGTAGATGGCTTCCGTTTTGATTTAGCATCTACAAATGCTCGTGATGAAAATAATGAATATAAAAGAGATTCAAAATTTTTAGAGGCAATAAAAAATGATCCTATATTAAGCAAAACAAAGCTAATTGCTGAACCATGGGATTGCGTTATGGGTGGCTACCAAGTTGGCAACTTCCCTACTCCATGGAGAGAATGGAATGATAAATTCCGTGATGATGTAAGACGTTTTTGGTGTGGTAGACATGGTTTAGCTGCATCAATGGCTAGACGCATGACAGCTTCTGATGATTTAAGAAGACACGATGACAATAAATCACCTTCAATTAACTTTGTAACTGCACATGATGGTTTTACATTACATGATTTAGTAACTTACCAACACAAGCATAACAATGGTAATGGTGAAGAAGGTAGAGATGGATCTGGCGATAATAGCAACTGGAACTCAGGAGTTGAAGGTCCTTCTAATAATGCTGATTTGGAAGCATATAGAGCCAAAAGAGAAAGAAATATGATGGCAACATTATTACTTGCTCGTGGTACTCCTATGATTGTTGCTGGAGATGAATTCTCAAAATCTCAAGGTGGAAACAATAATCCATTTAACCAAGATAACGAAATAAGCTGGGTTAACTGGGATAGTATAACAGAAGACAACAAACAGCATATTGAGTTGGTTTCTACATTGAATAAACTAAGAGCAGAACACCCCGTGATTGGTAGTGCCGATTACTTTACAGGTGATGTTGTAGATGCGAATGGAAACAAAGATATAATGTGGTATCGTCCTGATGGCAACCAAATGGAAGGTCAAGATTGGGAAGCAGGATACGCTAGATCTATGTCATATGTAATAAATGGCGCATCAGCTAAAGATGAAAATGGCAAATCAGATGATGATTTCTTGGTTATTATGAATGCTCATAACGATAGTATAGACTACAAACTACCTCCAGCTCCTGCAGGTGGAAAATGGGAATTTGTAATTGACACATCTCATAATAATACAAAAGAGGTTCAAGAAAGAAATTCTGTTGAGTCTGGTTCAAACTTTACTATTCCTGCTGAATCAGTAATTGTTATGACTTGCAAAAGAGATTCTGAAAATAAAACTTTGAACAGAAGTGTTATTAATAGTATTCTTAAGTCAAAATCACACTAATTGATACAAGAGGGCAAAATGAATTCAAAGGCTGTACAGGAAGATTTTTACGAAGCATTCTTAAATAAAGATAGCGAAATTATGTTTGCTATAGCTCATCGTGACAATGAGCCTGTGCAGCCAATGATAATTTATGATGGTAAAGAACATGCCCTATTCTACAGAACCCCTGAAGACATTATTATTCTTGATTATCTGCACCCTGAAATTAGAGGCCCTCTTGAAAAAGTTACGTCAGTCCTTATTTCTGAAGTAGATGAGTCAAAGGTGATTTTAGAGTATGATGTTAGCGTAAAAATAGTTGCAAAACTTCCCGTAAGACCAGAAAGCATAAAACCTATTTTGGCTAACTAATTTACAAAGACAGAATTCAAGTTAGGCTATTTTATGCTAATATGGAACAATGCACCATTAGAACAAAACAAACTGTTGCTTAACATAGCATCGAAACTAGTTGATGCTCAAATCTTATTTAATGATACAGAACAATATTGTGTATATACATCGCTAGATTTTTACAAAAAGAAGCTACGATATATTAAAGTAATGTCCAAAATATGCATAGAGAACCAACTCTTTAATATGGTCGTACCCAATGATATTAACGAGGCACAGAAATGCGTCGATATAAATGATATAATTGATATAAACATTAAATATGATCTATCTATAAATATTGATAACGTAGTTAGTTATATCAAATTTTATCTGGACGCTATCTCCGTTGAGGGTGCGCGGCTTAAATTACTCGAAAGTATTGATGATTATAAACATAATAATAAGAACATACAAAGAGCTAAGCTAAATAATCTTTTTAAACCCCCTACAACAAAACTAGAAAATGATTGTTATATCTCAACTTTTTTTGCAAATTACAATACTGATTTATACATAGTAATAACTAAAACTGATTTAGATGGGAATGTTGATATATTAGCAGAAAAACATATGTCTCTAGAATAAATTATTTTTAGACAAAAAACATTGTTATTGTCCAAAAAGTGTTGTAAGATATTTAGAGTTATAATAATAACAAAGAGAGTGCAATGGTACATATAGCTGTCAATACCCTTCATTATGAACCAAAAGATACATTTAAAACTGCTTTTTACAAGCTTACAAAAAAGCTTGGATTAAACAAAAAGGCAAAAAAGATTGATAAAGAACTGTCTCTTGTTGAGGCTAAGGAAAAAGAAAACCTTAATAAAAATAATTTTATATATTACACACACAACAGCCAGTATGATGAAGATTTACAGTTCCTAGATGATATTATGCAGGTAGCAGCTGTTTCTGAAGAAGCAAGAAAAGTGTTTAATGAGTTTTATAAACATGGTGGTAAATTTGTATTAACAAATAATATTGCATCATCTGCATTATACAACACCAAAAATAATGTTGTTCTTATAAATCCTCTTAATACAAACGGAGAAATAACACAAAAAAGAAAAGATGCCATCACCTCTACAGCTGTTCATGAATGCACACACGCTTTACAACTATATAATAGTGCTAAATATAAAGAAGAGCTTGAAATGCAAGATGCGGACATGGTTACCAGCCTTATGGACTCAAGAATAAAAGAAGGAGCTGCAAACGCATCTCAATTTATTGCTTCTGTTGAAATAGCCACTGATAAAGATCGCCCTCGTCCAGAGGTATTAGACAGATTTAGAGCTATATACCCTGAAATGTATTTGGCTGGAATGAAAGCCCTTGGAGCTGATACAAGCGATAAAGAGTTTGCACACACAGATGTTTCAAAAATAGATTTATCTAAATTGGACCTATCTAAAAAGGAAGATGCTAGATTAGCAGTATTTAAAGATTGGGATCAAAGTGAAGATTTAATATACCGATATGGATATTTCCTAGGTGAGCAATCTTGGAATTGCCAAGTTTATAAAAGCGGTGATATGGATAAACGTGGAAATATATCAAAAATGTTGGATGTTGGCTTCTTCAATCCAGATACAAAAGAGCCATTATACAAAGAACCAATAGATAACCTTATTACAGAGGGTTTTATAGACATGGGTAAAGCCTGTGTTACTGCAGTGCAAGATAAAATAGAGTGGTTTAATGAACGCTCAGGAAAAGAAGACTGCAAAACAGGACCCAATAATTTTGAGGATTATAAAAAAGATTTTGCATCTTTTGAGAAAAAGAAAACATTTAACAACGAAAAGCCAAAGCAAAGCATGCTCAGCTTCTTAAAAGCATCAAAGAAATCAAGATAAAGCAATTTTATACAGTCATTTATGTAATAATGATTTATAAAACCTATTAGTCTTCTGTAACCATATATAGATTGTTATCTTCAATTTTATAAAACATTGGGGCTACTAATATGCTGGGGTATTTTTCGCGGAGCCTTTTAGCTTCACTTAAAACAAATGTTATTTCATTATCTATCTCAAATAATGGTGCGTAGCTGTTAAAATGCTCTTCTGCGCGCGCCCTATCCCAACTAGCATTATCCATAAGACCTTTTATAAAATCTTCTTTCTTTCTAGATATGCCAACCATACCACAATGATTATGCGCTAATAAAGCAATAGCAGTAACTCCGCCAACTGCAATAGCATAAGACACCTTAAATTCACTGTATCTTAAGTTACCACCACCACTACGAATAATATATGAGAAATTTTCTGGGATTCTGAGATGTTTACGATTGTCCATACACATACCGACTAACAACTCAGCATTTTGATAAGCATCAAATTCTTTGCCTAAATTATGATACTGCAAGAGTTTCTCAATTGCGGTTCCATGATATTTATTAGGTATATCATCTTGTGTTACTACTGGTTTAAGCCTATCCATAGTACTTTCCTTATCAATATATCATTTAGATATACTATCTAAGCACTATATAAAAAATAGTCAAGCAACAAAAAAGGCAGGTGCAAAACCCGCCTTTTTTATTTAGATAGCAAACAATGGTAATACATATAAACTCATGCTCATACATACCCAGCACTATTTTGCTTAACTAGCAACAACCATGCTTATGTTCATGTTTATGCATATGGTGATGCTGTCCACCAGCACATAAAGATTGCGTGCCCAATTTGCTTAATTTGCCATCTTTATATGCGTTAAGCACCTCTTCAACATTTGAGCAAGATATATTTTGATAAATTTCAATTCCTGCTTGATTGCAGAATTCGAAAGGTCTTTTACCCATTCCACCAGCGATTAAAACATTAACATTATTGCTTTTTAGGCTATTTACAGAGCCAATACAACCACCCTCATCATGGTTATTTTTAATGTTTTTTATCTCTTTAACTTGATTTTCCTCTAAAGTCACCAACGTATAATATTCACAATGCCCAAAATGTGATGATACAGTTGAGTTAATTCCTTCTTCATTATTTGAAGGTACAGCTATTATTGTCATATCAATTTTCCTCCTTAGAATTTTCACAACAATTTTTATGTCTTTTATGTTTACAACATTTGTTTTTGTAATCTTCAGCTAAAGCATAATTTCCGCCTGATATTTCAATTCCGTATCCGTTAGTAAGTGCATGAGCCACAATATAACGAGCTTTTGATAATATTCTTGAAAATGTCGGTCTAGATACATTCATTTGCTTAGCGGCTTCTTCATGTTCCATATTAAGAGCATCGGCAAGCCGAAGAGCCTCGAAACCTTCTGTAGAAAGCGTTACAACTTCAATATTACGTAGTGGTATACCACATGGCTTATAAGTTGAGGCAATTGGCTCACCACTAACTATTCTACATTTTCTTGGTCTAGGCATCCCACCTCCGTTATGAACATATGTTCATTATTATGATCTTTAATAAATGTAAGTCAACAAAAAAACACCCTAAAATTACTTAGGGTGTTTTAATTTTCTAATTACAAATTTTTAGCAATTAATCATACAACATTTAGCTAAACCACCTATTGATGTTTCTTTGTATTTTGCCTGCATATCAAGCCCTGTTTGATACATTGTCTCTATTGCAGCATCAAGGGTTACGAAGTGAGAACCATCGCCTTTCATCGCCATACGGCACGCTGTAACAGCTTTTATCGCAGCCATAGCATTGCGCTCAATACAAGGAACTTGAACCAAACCACCTACAGGGTCACATGTAAGCCCAAGATTATGCTCAATACCAATCTCTGCTGCATTTTCAATTTGATCCATAGTTCCACCCATAGCAGCCACCAATCCACCAGCAGCCATAGAACATGCAACACCAACCTCACCTTGGCAACCAACCTCAGCCCCTGAAATAGAAGCATTTGTTTTAAATAAGTTACCAATAACAGACGCTGTTAATATGAAGTCATACATGCCTTTTCTGATATCACCAAACTTGCGAGATGCAAACTTTTTATAATACATTAAAACTGCGGGAATAACCCCTGATGCACCATTGGTTGGAGCAGTGATAATCTGTCCTCCTGCCGCATTTTCTTCACTCACAGCAAACGCCCAAACGTTAATCCAATCAACTACAAATAATGGGTCAAAATCTTGATCTGTACCAGAAAGAGAAGTTAAACGATTATACAAACCACCTGCTCTACGTTTAATTTTTAATCCACCAGGTAGAATATCACTTTTTGAGCAGCCTCTATCAATACTTTCTTCCATCACCCTAATAACATTATCAAGCATATGGCACACTTCTTCTTTGCCATTAATTACGCATTCATTTTCATATATTATTTGAGCAATAGTTTTGTTGTGTTCTTTGCATAAAGCTATCAACTCGCGTGAATTCTTAAATTTATACGGCAAATCATATGAAAACGTTAGCTCTTTGCCAAAATTATCTTCCGTTACAAAGAACCCGCCACCAATAGAATAATATGTATCAGCAAAAACCTCTTCTTTAGCTTCATTATACAAATAAAGCTTCATACCGTTTGAATGCTTATCTAAAAACATATCCTTTTTAGAAATAACATCTTCTTTATAGCAAAAATCGATATTTTGTTTACCCAATAATTTAATGCTTATCGCTTCTTTAGCTTCATTAAATATATTATCTGCATTATCTGGGTTAATATCCTCTGGAGTTTCTCCTAACAGCCCCAACACAACAGCTTTAGACGAGCCATGCCCTTCACCTGTGAGTGCTAATGAGCCATAGAATTCAATTTTAATTGATTTAGCAAAAGCCAACTTTCCTTGAACATCAGCATCATCTAAAAACGCCTTAGCTATTCGCATTGGACCAACTGAAAAACGCCTTAGCTATTCGCATTGGACCAACTGTATGTGAGCTAGAAGGACCAATTCCAACCGAAAACATATCAAAAACACTAACTTGCATTAAACACCTGATTATTAATTGTTATTTTTTAAGTTACGTTAGCATCAATTACTTTAGAAGTGATAAATAACTTTGTTCGATTTTGTTTATAAACTCATCAAAATCATTAAATAGCTCAATATTATATCTTTTACAGACAATCTCTACGTTGCCTTTACGCCAAAAACCATCTGGACAACAAGCTATTAACCTACCCGAATCTGCAAACAGCCCGAGCTCAAGTAACGAAATTGGTGATTTTGTATTAGGAGCAAAATAAAGAGCTATAATATCAGCCGTTTCAAGCATATCTTGTTCCCAATTAACTTGCTCTGCAAAATATTTATCTTTAATCGATTGCTCCGCAAAAGAATTCCAATCATCACGTCTTGGGTCTAATAAAACGCATGACTCGTGTTTAGAAAAGCGATCATGAAATTTTTTCTGCCACAGCTCTGCTTCCCCCATTTCTATGCTTCCCGCTAGGAAAATACTAGCTTCAGAGGCTTTTTTATCAAATTTATGTGGGGCTTTAATTATTTTCATTTATCCACCTATGTTTTGTAATTTGTAATAATTTAGCATATAAAGATAAAAGCTCAAGCCTTTGTATTGTGCGGGTTTGTGATTTTAGGACTAATTTTTAATTAGAATTATTATAATTTTAGCTTGCTTAATAAAAATTAATCTTTTAAACACAAATACCATATATGCTTTAAGTATAAAAATAAAACACAATATATAGTAGAGAGGTAGGAATATGTATAATAGCAATGTGATAGAAAATGAGATGATAGATATAGACAATAATCCCAAATCACCAGAAAACAGCCAGAAAAGCTTTTGCATAAACAAAGATGAAAGCCGCTCAGACTTATTAACTGATTTTGGCAAAAAAACCCTAACTGACAGATATTTACTTGAGGGTGAAACTTATCAAGACTTATTTGCCCGTGTTGCTAAAACATATGCAGATGATGAAGAACATGCAAATCGTGTTTATAACTATATGTCAAAGCTATGGTTCATGCCTGCTACCCCTATTCTCTCTAACGGTGGTGCTGGTAGAGGCTTACCAATATCATGTTTTCTTAACAATGTTGATGATAGCTTAAATGGCATTGTAGATATATGGAATGAAAATGTATGGCTTGCATCAAACGGTGGTGGCGTTGGCACATATTGGGGTGGCGTTCGTTCAATCGGCGAAAATGTAAAAAAACACCATGGACAAACATCAGGTATTATCCCTTTTATTAGAGTGATGGATTCACTTACATTAGCTATATCACAAGGTTCATTAAGACGTGGTTCAGCCGCTGTGTATTTAGATATATCTCACCCAGAAATTGAAGAATTCCTTGAGATACGCAAACCATCTGGTGACTTTAATAGAAAATCATTAAACCTTCATCACGCGGTTTCTATTACAGATGAGTTTATGGAAGCGGTTAGAGATGATAAGATGTTTGGCTTAAAATCTCCAAAAACTGGTAATGTATTAAAGCAAATCAATGCTCGTGAATTATGGCAGAAGATATTAGAAATCCGCCTTCAAACTGGCGAGCCATATATCTTGTTCAAAGATACAGCAAACCGCATGAAGCCCGAAATTTATAAAAACCTTAATTTAGAAGTTAAAACATCTAACTTATGTAGTGAAATCATGCTTCATGTTGGTGAAGACCAGAATGGCAAAAAACGCACCGCTGTATGTTGCCTAGCCTCTGTAAATGCTGTTACTTATGATGAATGGAAAGATGACGAATTATTCATCGAAGATATCATGCGTTTTCTTGATAATGTATTGCAAGACTTCATCAATAGAGCACCAGATTCTATGGAAAACGCCAAATATTCTGCAATGCGTGAACGCTCTGTTGGACTTGGGTTGATGGGCTTCCACTCATTCTTACAATCTAAAGGAGTTGCGTTTGAAAGTGCTATGGCAAAATCATGGAACATGCGTTTATTCAAACATATAAAAGATGGTGCAGATAACGCATCTAAAAAGCTTGCATTCAAAAAAGGTGCATGCCCTGATGCTCAAGATGCTGGAGTAATGGAAAGATTTACACATAAAATGGCTCTTGCCCCTACTTCTTCTATCAGTATTATTTGTGGTGGTGTAAGCGCTTGTGTTGAACCAATCCCTGCTAATATTTATACCCATAAAACACTTTCAGGTTCTACCACGGTTAAAAACCCATATTTAGTAGATATGCTTGAGAGCAAAGGAAAAAATAATAACGATGTTTGGGCATCGATATTAGAGAATGAAGGCTCAGTTCAACATCTCGAATTCTTAAGCGATGAAGAAAAAGCAATATTCAAAACAGCTTTTGAATTAGATCAAAGATGGATTGTTGAATTTGCAGCAGACAGAAGCCCAATGATTTGCCAAGGACAATCAATTAACTTGTTCTTGCCATCAGATATTAACAAATTTGATCTTTTAATGCTTCATTATCAAGCATGGGAAAAAGGATTAAAAAGCTTATATTATTGCCGCTCAAAGTCTATTAGAAGAGCTGCCTTTGCAGGACAATTAGAGGCAACAACGAAACAAATGAAGGCTAAAGTAGATTACGACGAATGCTTAAGCTGCCAGTAAGGAGATATAAATAAATGACAGATAAAAATTTACCAGGGTTAATGACCCCAAGCTTTTCATACAAACCATTCAGATACCCATGGGCTTATGATTATTGGCAATACCAACAACAAGTTCACTGGTTGCCAGAAGAGGTTCCACTTGGAGAAGATTGTAAAGATTGGGCTACCAAATTATCAGAAGAAGAAAAAAACCTTTTAACTCAGATTTTTAGATTCTTCACTCAATCTGATGTTGAGGTTAACGAGAATTATATGGAGCGTTACTCTCGTATATTCAAACCAACTGAGATTAAAATGATGCTAGCATCATTCTCTAATATCGAGACAATTCACATTGCTGCTTATGCCTTATTGTTAGAAACAATTGGTATGCCAGACACTGAATTCTCAGCCTTTTTAGAATATGAAGAAATGGCAAACAAGCATAAATATATGCAAAATTTTGGTGTAGAAACCAATGAGGATATTTTACGTTCAATTGCTATGTTTGGCGGATTTACTGAAGGTTTGCAGTTATTTGCTAGCTTTGCCATGCTCTTAAACTTCCCTCGCTTTAACAAAATGAAGGGAATGGGACAAATCGTTACATGGTCTGTACGTGATGAATCTTTACACTGTGAAGGAATGGTTAGATTATTCCACGCATTTAAAGAAGAAACAGGCGCTTTAACCAAAGAAGTAGAAAATGACATTCTTGAATGCGCTAAAACAGTTGTGAGCTTGGAAGATAAGTTTATTGATTTGGCCTTTGAAATGGGCCCAGTTGAAGGAATGGAGGCTAACGATATTAAGCAATACATCCGCTACATTGCCGACTGGCGTTTAGAACAACTTGGGTTGCCAAAAGTGTATAATATTGAAGAACACCCTCTTCCATGGTTGGTTGAAATCTTAAACGGCGTTGAGCATGCTAACTTCTTTGAAGCTAGAGCAACTGAATATTCAAAGAATGCTACCACAGGTTCGTGGCATGGAGATGAAGGTGCCTGGGCTGACTTTGACAATAAAAAGCAGGCTTAATAAGCATATGTAAAAAACAAGGGGCTTTTGTTAAAGCCCCTTTTACATTTTGTTAACGTTTTTAAATTAACAAATTAATAATCATTATATATTATGGATATATGCAATAGATTATATTTATAACAATTTTCAATATTATACACGAGGGCACCATGAATAATAATCAAAAAACACCTCTTTTAATGCTCTGTTTATCTTTATTACCTTTCTTCAAAAGCGATCTGCCATATTTCAATATAATTTGGGGGAGTGTAATTATCTTATCTGCTATTTTATTAGTTAAAATACACAAAAACACGCACACACAAAAAGATGATAAAATTTCTGAGTTTTTATTAAAAATGGCAGAAGGTGATTTTAGTAATGACCTTAAAAATGTTGCTGAAAATGACAAGCAACTTTCTACAGGTATTAATAAAGTGTCATCTAGCTTACGCAAGCTTTTGGGTGCTTTGGGCGATGGCGTGAAAAAGATTTATCAATCAGGTAAAGAGCTTGAAAACATTGCCGCATCTTCTGCTCAAATTGCTGAAGATGTTGCAGATAAGATTGAGCAATTAGCATTAGGTTCGGCAAAGCAGGTTGATAATATCAACCTATGTGTAAATAACATTGATAAAGCCAATTCAATTTCTGACAAAATAAGCGAACAAATTCAAGATATCAGCTCCATAGCCCAAGATTTTGTAACTATTGCAGTTACTAGTAAAGATGATATCAACAATTCTCTCGATAAAATCATGCTTATCAAAGAAAGTAGCGAAGATGCTTCTGCAAAAATAGAAGCCTTAGGCCGCCTAGGAAGCGAAATTGGTGAAATCGTTGATATTATCACAGAATTATCAGCTCAAACTAACCTACTCGCTCTTAACGCCTCTATTGAAGCTGCTAGAGCTGGTATGCATGGTAAAGGCTTTGCTGTTGTGGCTGATGAGGTTAAAAAACTAGCCGACAAATCAAGCAAGGCTGCTTTAGAAATTAAACAGATGATATCACAAGTACAGTCTGAATCAGAAAAAGCTGTAGTAGCCACAGAAACAAGCTTAAATAGAGTTGAAGAAGGTGTTACATCATTTGCCATCTTGCAAGACAACTTTGAGAAAATATATTCTCAAGCTATGACAATCAGCAGTGAATCTGATGTTATTGTTGCTTCATCTCAAGAACTTAGCTTTGCTAACCAAGATGCTCTATCTGCAATCCATAATGTTTCAAACATTACTCAAGATAACGCAACATTTGCAGAAGCAATTGCCCACCTTACAGAAGAACACTCCGCTTCTATGAAAGTGCTTGAAGAGCACTCAAGCGGAATTTTAAGACAATCTAGAGATATTACTGTAAGTTCATCTATCTACAAAGTAGACAACAAACCAATTGTTTTTTATTGGAACAAAAAATTCTTTACTGGGGTTCAAGAAATTGATTATCAACATTACACCATTGTTAATTATGTTAACACACTATATCAAAAAGTACTTGAGAACGCCCCTGCTAGCGAATTAGGAACAATCCTTGGTGAGCTTGGTGAGTTTGCAACTATGCACTTCAAATATGAAGAAAAACTCATGACTAAATATGGCTATGACAAGTACAAAGCTCATTTAGCACAGCATGAAAAATTACTTGGTGATTTAGGAGATTTTGTTGGTAAATTACAATCTAATGATGCAAAGATTGACCAAGGATTTATTGACTTCTTAAATCATTGGCTTGAAAAACATATTCTTAATGAAGATATGCAATATGCACCATTCTTCAGGTCAAAAAACATTGCCTAAAGCAACAAACCGCCAGCACAACACTGGCGGTTTTTTTTATTACATTACAACCAATAAACTTCCATTAACTCACTAGCAAGCATTAACTTTTATAAACATTGTGTACACGCAAAGAATTTGCTTACTAGCCCTTGTTAGACTGGACTAGTGTATCAATCTAGTTTTATTAAGCTTATATTGTTACGCACGAAATATAAAAAAAAGAGCCTCGATTAAGAGGCTCTTTTTTTGTTATCTACCTTTAGGTTGATTACGGTTTCTCATTGGTGGTTTATCTTGCCTTGGAGTTTTAACAACTAGCTTTTTACCAAGCTTATTTTTAAGCCCCTGATTGGCGACATCTTTTTTACCTGATGCCTTAACCCCACTTACAGTATCTGTAACTTTATCGCTTTTACTTGCAAATGTTTTTACAGCATCTGAGTTACTTTTAATAAACTCATCTTTGTTTTTTAAGATAGCTTCTTTAACATTGTTTGACATCATCTCATCGCCTAAAGCTTTTGAAGCAATTTCATATGAATTTTTCTTCAAATCTGGTTTTGAAAGAATGTCTCGCAATGCAGCTTTCATTAACTCTTGACGCTCTTTATCATACTTACGCCAATCTGCTAACGGCTTAACTAATTTAGCAGCAGTCATTGGATTAATATCATCAAGCACTTTAACCTGCTCAGCAATAAACTTATAACCAGAACCATCTTTAGCATGGAATGAAGCTAAACTACCCTTAGTCTCAGTACCTTCTGTTGCATAGAAAAGTAGCAATGAACGAACTTTATTAGGGTTTTTAATATTAAACGCTTCATGTTCCATAAGCTTTTTAACATTACCCAATGTATCCGCATTGTCAGATGATGCTTGAATTGCAAGCCATTTATCAATAACCAACGGATAATCTTTGAACTTGTTATAAAATTTATTCAAAGCAACATCCTTAAATGGAGCGTCACAATAAACAATAGTGCTTAACGACATAAACTCATCTGTCATATTAGTTGCATTATCAAACGCCTCTAACAATGTTGCATTAGATTTTTTATCGCCAATTTTGCCTATATAAGACAACGCCGCATTTTTATAAGAGCGTTGCTCTATCTGCTCTGGATCTGGCTTATACGATACATCACTCTTACTTGCTTCATATAATGCATAAAACTCTTTTTCATAAGTTTTAGCAATAGTTGTAGAGAGTTTATCATGCGCCTTTTTGACAGCATCTATATCAACAACATCCATATCGCTAGCAACATTAGAAATTGATGGAAGTTTCATTGCATAAGAAGCAAAACCCTTATCAATAGATTTATCAGTTAGATATTCACCAAATGACTTTAGATATTGTTCATTAACCTCTGGTTCTTTGCCATTTTGAATATCTTTTACCATACCAAGAATAATTTTCTTAGCATATTGTTGACCTGCTTCCCATCTATTAAAACTATCAGAATCTTTAGCCATTAATAAGGCTCTCTCTGCGTCTGTATATTTAACATCTAAGATAATTGGAGCTGTAAAACCTCTGTTTAATGACATAACAGG
>QKFK01000029.1 GCA_003252195.1 Rhodospirillales bacterium | reverse complement strand
GACGCAGGGAGCAAGGCGGAGAAGGCGAAGGAATTGGGATTGGTTGTAATTTCAGAATCTGACTTCCTCAAGCTCGTATAATGGGTTATTACTGCGTCATAAATGATATTTTTCTTCATGTCATTTAGTAAATCTAAACTCACTACAGAAAAATATCATATTCCTAGCCCTAACCACATTCTCCAAACTTGAGATATAGATTAGTGCGTCGCTGTATAATTTTTATTTCAGTCATTTAGTGGTCTGTAAACTCCTTTATAAAAATTATTTACTCCTGCTACTTGGCTAATTATTCCAATTTTATGTATGTGTTTTTGATTTTCTCCATGTCATTTAGTAAATCTAAACTCACTACAGAAAAATATCATATTCCTAGTACTAAACCCATTCTCCTAGCTTGAAATATTGATTAATGCGTCGCTGTATTGTTTCTATTACAGTCTCTGGTAGCAATTGTGTGTAACGTTCTATCTTTTGATATTATTTTTTGTTGATTTTGTCTAATACTGTATGCTAATATGAGGATATTGTGGTGTTTAATATTTTAAGGAGATTTTTGTTATGTTTAGGTCATCATATAGTGCTAAGTTAGAAAAACAACAAGATAAGAATCTAGAGAAACTAATCGAAAAGAGAGCTAAATTAAAGGAAAAACTAGCGAGTTTTTTATCTAAGGATAGGACAGTTACTCTAAAATTTTCTCGTTCTGACCCTTATATTGGGTTTACTGAAACTAGACACAAATTTGATGTTAATGGATTAGAAGAAAAAGCAGCAGAAAAAATGGCAGAAAAAGTGCTAAAGAATGCAGAAGAAAAAGATTACTGGTGTATTCTTAGTAGAAATAAGGGAACATCAGTTTGTGATTACTCTGGTAATATGAAAGAATTAGATGGTTTTGAAGATATAGATAGGGGCACTCCAGTTGGGATAAAAGAAGTTGATAAGCTTGTTAAAGGATACTATGAAGGGGTTCAGCGACAGAAGAAGTTAGATAAATTATCAGGTAGAGAAACAGTTGGAAAGTTATCAGGTAAAAGTAATTTGTCTCTAGTCTTGGGTAATTCTAGATCTCATTAATAATAAAATATTCATTACGTATTAAAGCCCTCAGATTTTGAGGGCTTTTTATATACCGTTATTAGTTTGTTTGGATATGTTTTTATATTAGTAATTATTTTTCTATTTTTGTGATTGCAGGCACATACTTTTTGTAAAAAAAGCGTAAAGTAGACAAATAAATATAACCAATCTTTGATGTTTATTTGTGAGGGAATATGCTTGGTTTTGGAAATAAAAAATTTACGGATAGTAGAAAAGAAAAATTAATTAAGAGCCAATCAAAAAAGTTTGAGCAACTTAAAAAAGACAGAGAAGAACTTAAATCAAATTTGGCTGAGTTTTTTTCACAAGAGAATAAGGTTAAAACTTATATAGTAGGTGATGCTGGTACTAAAATGGGTGGCTCTGAATATGTTGTGCCAGCCCTTAATAACAAACAATCATTTACATTGGCAGAAAAAACATTATTAAAGATTGAAAATAGCGCGATGAGTGATGAGCCTTATGGTAAAGATTTTTGCTATTTGAATAATGATGCAAAAACATGTCGCTTATATTTTTCAGACAAAAGTGAAAACGAGTTGGGTGATAAAGGAACTGTATCCGCAGTTTCTGAGATATTTGCTGTAGAGCCATTGAGCAAAATTATAAGTAAGTATGTTAAAAATACTAAGTCATATGCAAAGACCGATAAAATAGCAGGTAGAAAAACTCTTGTTAATTTGACTAGCTTTCCTCAAATGGCAAAGCAAGCAGGTCTTAATCGTTAAGATAAATGTTAATCAAAATAAAAGCCCTCATGGTTTGAGGGCTTTTTTTGTAGTTTCTAGGTTCGTTATAATTTTGCGGTTAGAAGATGCCTAGTTCTGAAATTAGACAACTTCTTCGCTATCTTTTGAGTTAACCAAGCTCTTTGTGCTTGTAACTCATTTTCTAAACTCGCCAGATTGCATGTCCCACAGCATGTTATATATGCCTTCATTGTTAGAGATAAGCTCTTCGTGAGTTCCGCTTTCGGCAATTTTGCCATTATCAAAAACTAAGATTCTATCCATCTCACGTAAGGTGGATAATCTGTGAGCGATTGCGAGTACAGTTTTACCTTTCATCAATCTTTTTATAGATTTTTGAATGTATT
Source organism: Rhodospirillales bacterium (assembly GCA_003252195.1). Taxonomy (GTDB): domain Bacteria; phylum Pseudomonadota; class Alphaproteobacteria; order QKFK01; family SZUA-500; genus SZUA-500. Next base: position 15,748 of record QKFK01000029.1, on the reverse strand, counting down.
TCTCAGATTCACTATCTAATGCCGAGGTGGCCTCATCTAAGATTAAGAATGGAGCATCTTTTAATATTGCTCTTGCAATGGCAATACGTTGTCTTTGTCCGCCAGAAAGCATAACCCCACGCTCACCAACTTTTGATTGGTAGCCATCAGGTAGCTTTTCTATAAACTCATCGGCAAAGGCTTTTTTAGCTGCTTCAAAAACCTCTTCATCGCTAGCAGATATTTTGCCGTATCTAATATTCTCTATTAAAGTACGGTTAAATAAGGTTATATCTTGAGGGATAATGCTAATATTTCTATGTAAGCTTTCTTGGGTTACAAAGCTTTCTTGGGTTACATCTTTAATATTAGTTCCATCAATAGATATTGTACCTTTTTGAATATCGTAATAGCGAGAAATTAGCTTGATAAAGCTAGATTTGCCCGAGCCAGAACGTCCAACTAAGCCAATTTTTTCTCCTGCCTTAATCTCAACAGAGAAGTCTTTAAACAAATGGTCAGAACGTTTGTAATTAAAGCAGATATTATCAAACTTAATATTGCCTTCTTTTACGATTAGCTTTTTAGCATTGCTGTTATCTGTAATATCATGAGGGCGAGATAGAAGCTTTAACCCGTCTTTCATTTTGCCATTTAGCTTAAATAGCTGAACAGCGTTATAGCCAATGTGGCGTAAAGACGTGTTTAATGCCCCTAATAATGACCCCACCAATACAAAGTCTGCTGTTGATATTAAATTATAATACCAATAATAAAGCGATAAAAATCCAAACAGAACTAATGATAAGTGTTGCAAAAATGCTTGAGCATAAAATAAAGATACATATTTACGTATTTCTTTGGTGTCAGCGTCTCTAACCTTGCGCAATGCCTTAAAGTAATTGCGTTTCTCAAAGTTATATGTTCCAAAGTTTTTAACCTCTAACACGTTAGTAAAACTATCTATTAAAATTCCTGTAGCTTCAGCAGAAGCATCTGAGTATTTTTCAGAGTAGTAACTAATTGCTTTACTCATTTTTATCATGGCCCATGTAAATAAGCTCATATACACGGTTAATATTGCACCCATGCTAATGCTTATTGGGAATAAAAACGCAATGGTTGTTATAAGGCCAACAAATGTGTAAATAACTCCCCATGAAACTACAAAATACATCTCATAGCATGCATCAATAACGTTTTTAATTTTGCCACCAATTCTACCTGACATTTCTTCGATAAAAAATGCGGGTGAATGTTTGTGTACATAGGCAAACAAATCTTTGCTCACTAATAATGCATAGTAAGGTTGGAACTTTGCTTGTAAAAAACCAATCGAGTTATGGATAGCTCCTGAGGCAAGCATGCATAGACCATATATAATTGTCATGGTTAATGCAGCCTTAAGAGTAGCATCTTTATCGCTAGATTTTAGAACTATGTCTACAATTCTTGACCCATAATAAAGCCCCACTCTTATAGTTAACTCGGTTAAGAGGAATATAAGGGTAGTTCCTATCATGTAGGTTTTTAGTTTTTTGGTGTAATACCATAAAAATTTTAAAGGTGTGTTTTCCATAATAATTCTTTCAAATAAGAGCCTAAAAAATTAGGCAAAATAATCAATATGTTATGCATTTGATATGGAATTATAAATATTTAGCTATTTTAGCAAGGCTTGCCGTTTTGTAAAAACACCAATATAGGTATGTGTATATATTTGTATGGGAAAGCGGAGTTAAAGTAGAATATATTTATCAAACACGATGAACGCACAAAAGCTGTTCAAATAAGCATAACGCTAAAGTTAAAAAATAACTTGTGTCTAGATTAAATTATATTCCATTGTTCTTACTCCAATATTACTTGATATATCTTTGATACAGTTACGTCTTATTTAAGTCAACGCGTTTTTAATAAATTCGTAATTTATGTGACAATTGTCACCAGTAATGATGCTTTATCTGCTATTAGACTTGTTTGTAGCTATTTGTGAGAATTTTTGTTTATGTTTTAATTGTTTTAACCAAACTTTATGCGCTTTTTTACTTTGGAGCTCGGGAATTGCTTTTTGATATTGTTTGCAAATATCTATTGTTTTTTCTTTTGATTCCTTGCTAAATCCACCAAAAAAGCTGTCTTTAAATAACTCTGATTTAATATTGATGGATAGGCTTTCCATTTTATCGGCACTATTTATTCTTTTATATAAATCTGCAAATGTTAGTTCTTCTGATAGGTGCTTTTCTTGGTTAAATCCTTCTTCTTTAATAAAGCTGTTAATGTTTTTTCTTGCATCATTATCATATGATGAGATTAGCTCTTCATCGCCGAAGAATTTTTCAAAGGCATGAAAATACGCATTCTTAGGGTTTTTGGTGAGTTCGGTCATATAGGCTAGGTTTATTTTTGTGCAATATTCTTTTGGGTCTTTGGTTGTTTCTACAAAAGGTTCTTTTACCCCTTTGTGATACAAGTAAGTTATCGCCTCGGCGCTATCGCAAAAGCCTTCCGCTTCTTGAATTCTATTTAAGAGTATTTGTGATTTTATATCATAATTAAGGTCGTTGTTTTTTCCATCTTTAGAGAAGGTATTATATTTTAGATGGCGGTATGCATGAGATACTTCATGGATTAAGGTTCCGATTTGTTTGCCTGTGGTGAAATATGGGTTGATAGCAATCTTTTTGTTTTTGCCGTCGCAATACCCACCATAGCCATAAATTATATCTGCTCCTTTAGGAAGTATGGCTATGTCATAGCCATTTTCTTTAATGAAGTTAATTTTTTTGGCTGTTTCTGGGTGCTTAGATGCTATTGATATGATTTCTTCTAGTTTCTCTTCTGGGGAGAGATTGTTTGTAGCAGCTTGCTGTTGAAGCTGTCTCCTTTTTACGTCTTCTTCTCTTAATAATTTTTTTAACGAGTTTTTTGCCATTATTTATGCCACAAAAAAAGCCACAACCAATTAACAGATTGTAGCTTCGTTTTGTCTATTTGTCAAAAGCTTAAACTGCTACCATGCCTTTAATCAATGGGTGGCATTCATAATTAACCAGCTCAAAATCTTCAAATTTAAAATCTTCAATGTTTTTAACATCTGGATTGATTTTCATTTGAGGGAGTGCATATGGCTCACGGCTCATTTGTAGCTCAACTTGTTCAAAGTGATTGTTGTAGATATGAGCATCGCCAAGAGTGTGAACAAAATCGCCCACTTCTAAACCTGTTACTTGAGCAATCATCATAGTAAGTAGGGCGTAGCTAGCAATGTTAAAAGGCACACCTAAAAAGATGTCGGCACTTCTTTGGTATAATTGGCAAGATAATTTGCCATTAGCTACATAAAATTGGAACATCATGTGACAAGGTGGAAGCTTCATTTTATTAACTTCGCCCACGTTCCAGCTGTTTACAATAATTCTACGAGAATCTGGGTTGTTTTTAATTGTGTCAATTGCAATGGCTAATTGGTCAATCTCGCCGTTCCATCTGCGCCATTGAGCACCATATACAGGGCCTAAATCACCGTTTTCATCAGCCCATTCATTCCAAATTCTAACGCCGTTATCTTGAAGATATTTGATGTTAGTATCACCTTTAATAAACCATAATAACTCATGGATAATGCTTTTTAGGTGAACTTTTTTTGTAGTTAAAAGAGGGAAGCCCTTGCTTAAATCAAAACGCATTTGATAGCCGAACACGCTTTTTGTGCCAGTGCCAGTTCTATCGTGCTTTTGAGCACCGTTTTCATACACATGTTTTAATAAGTCAAGATACTGTTGCATATTGTTACCCCTCTAATTTTTGTAACAGTTCAGCATATTTAGAAGAGTTTTTCAAACCAGAATCTTTTTTATACCAAAGAAATGTTTTTACGTTATCTACATCGATAAAAAACTCATCTCTAACATATTGTTCTTGCATAATTTTTATGCATTCTGAAATGTCTATAATATTTTGCCCAGCTTGTGGAGCTTCTAGCTCGCCTTCATATACGGAATCTAAAATAAAATCAGGTGCTAGTTCTGGGTTTTGCATAAATATTTTATATATGCTCTCACCGCCAGCTAGGTATAAATCATCGGTGAATTCTTTAATTTTATTAAGGTCAGATACCAAAAAATGATTATCGTTATCTGATAGCTCATAGCTATTATCGCGGCTGATAACAATCATCTTGCGATTAGGCAGGGTGCGGTTGGGGAAGCTTTCATAAGTTTTGCGCCCAACAATAAGGGTTTGACCTAATGTAACTTTCTTAAATTTTTTCAAATCGCTAGGGACATACCACGGAATTTTTTCATCAAAACCAATGATATTGTCATTAATATGGCGACACCATAATGCGGTTATTGTCATATCTTATCTCCCTTATAAAAATTACTTAAAAAATATACCAACAAACTAGCATAGGCAACTTGAATATTGTTTATCTTGTCTATATACTAAAAATGTCGGGCAACCGACTATGATGCTAAACACTATACGGAATAAGCGTAGTGGACCAGGGGGCGGTACCCTGCACCTCCACCATATATTTATTATGGGGGTGAAATAGGATCGACACGCGTAATAAAGGTATGGCTTGTATTCGGCATGGTACCACCGTTATCGGGCTATTATAAATGAGTGCAAATGATAATAACGCTCAAGTTGCTGTTGCTGCTTAATTTTAGGTAGCTTGCAACGACCAATCCCTTTCCCATTGAGTGGTTAAGGTGGGGCGCGGGGCTGCCTATCAACAGAAGTGCCCCACTTTATTTTTATATAAGTGAGCTGATTGATATAAGGTTAGATGATGGAAAAAGAGTTACTTGAAATTAATTATGACAGACTAGTAGAAAAAGCACTTCGCCATGTTGCGATAGAGGCTCTTAAATTAGTTCAAAAAAATGGTCTTCCAGGTGATCATCATTATTACATAACCTTTAACACTCGTCATGAGGGTGTTTCAATCCCAGATGATTTGTTGGCAACATATCCAACTGAAATGACCATTGTTTTGCAATATCAGTTCTATGATTTATACGTAGATGAGAAAAAATTCGGCGTTACATTGAGCTTTAATGGGCTTGATAAACGTTTAGAAGTTCCGTTTGAGGCGGTTAAATATTTCGCTGACCCATATGCTAAGTTCGGCTTAAAGTTCAATGATGATGAACTAGATGATCTTGATGATGAATTTGACGAAGATTATGACGATGAAGGCATGTATGAAGGTTTGGAAGATGAAACTCCACGCCCAGCAAAAGCTTCTGGCGAATCTGCACAAGATAACGTAGTTGCATTAGACGCTTTCAGAAAAAAATAGGATTATTCCATTGGTTGAATTATCTGAAGATAATACCGAGTATCGCAAAATTTGTGATAGCTCCGTCATTGATGTGTCTGAATTTAAAGGGCATAAAATCATCTCCTTTGCTCCTGAAGTTTTAGAAAATTTAACTTTTGAGGCATTTAAGGACATCTCACATTTATTACGCCCCGCGCATTTGGCGCAATTATCAGAGGTGCTAAAAGACAAAGAAGCCTCAGATAACGAGCGTTTTGTAGCTCTGCAATTATTAAAAAATGCCTGCATTGCCTCGGGCGGTGTTTTGCCATTGTGTCAAGACACGGGCACGGCAATAGTTCATGCTCATAAGGGCGGTGATGTGTTTACGGCATTTGATAATGTTAAAGCCATCGAAAATGGCATTGAAAAAGCTTATAAACAGCTTAATCTTCGTTATTCGCAAAACTACCCCTTATCAATGTTTGAAGAAGTTAATTCTGGCTCAAACCTGCCTGCCCAAATTGAGATTGAGGCAAGTGAGGGCGGTGAATATGAATTGTTATTTATGGCAAAGGGTGGTGGATCGGCTAATAAGAGCTATTTATTCCAAGAAACTAAAGCTATCTTAAACCCAGAAAAGCTAATTCCATTCTTGCGTGAAAAGATTATAAGCCTCGGCACGTCTGCTTGCCCGCCATATCACTTGGCCATCGTGATTGGGGGAACTTCAGCCGAATATACCATGAAGAATGTAAAGCTCGCTTCTGCTAAATATTTAGACAACCTGCCTACAAAAGGCGGAGTAGGGGTAAAAGCTTATCGTGACTTAGAGCTAGAACAGCAAGTTTTAGACATGAGCCGTAGCATTGCTTTTGGTGGGCAATATGGCGGTAAATATTTCTGCCTTGATGTGCGTGTGATAAGGTTGTCACGTCATGGTGCATCTTTGCCAGTGGGGATTGGGGTTTCATGTGTTGCTGATAGGCAAATCAAAGCCAAGATTAATAAAGACGGCGTGTTTTTAGAAAAGCTAGAAACGAACCCCGCCCAATATCTGCCCGAGGTGAGGGAAGATAAATTATCAGATACCAGCGTTAGCATAAATCTTGATAAGCCAATGGCAGAGATTTTGGCTGAATTATCCAAGCACCCAGTTAAAACTCGCTTAAGCTTAAACGGCACAATCATAGTTGCTCGTGATATTGCTCATGCTCGGTTTATGGATGAATATACCAAAACAGGCAAGCTCCCCGAATATATCAAAAACCACCCCATCTATTATGCAGGTCCAGCTAAAAAGCCCGATAATATGCCATCAGGTTCATTTGGCCCCACTACCGCAGGGCGTATGGATAGCTATGTTGCCCCCTTGCAAGAAAATGGAGCGTCAATGGTGATGATAGCAAAAGGCAATCGCTCAAAAGCGGTTAAAGATGCCTGCCAAAAATATGGAGGTTTTTATCTCGGTACAATTGGCGGAGCCGCCGCAATTGTCGCCCAAGATAGCATCAAATCTGTTGAGGTGGTTGATTATGCCGATTTGGGTATGGAAGCAGTGTGGAAAATCAAGGTTGAAAACTTCTCCGCCTTCATCGTGATAGATGATAAAGGCGGTGACTTTTTTGCAGGGGTGAAGTAATGGCAAAAAAGCCAATTATAGAAGAAGATTTTCTCGATGATATAGATGATATTAAAGATAAATATATCATCAAACGCTCGGTAACCTTGTTCGGTCGCCATCAAACCTCCATCTCATTAGAAGATGAATTTTGGAGCGAGATTAAAAAAATCGCAGCCGATAAAAACCTCTCTCTTAATAAACTCGTCAGCCAAATCGACCAAACCCGCCAGGGCTCCCTCTCAAGCGCCATCCGCCTCTATGTGCTGAATTATTATAGAGATAAGGTTGGTGGCGATTTATAGGAAACTCTAGTGTTTGTGGCAAAATTATCATGGTAAAAGATGATTGTGCGAGCTAAAGAACCCCGCATCTCTGTATTATAAGCCAATCATGCCTAAAGCCAATATCCCCATTATGAACTGACGTTTGTGAGAAAACTCTTTCTCACACTCTTCCGCCATAGGCTACTCCTCTGGACTCGCTAAAACTTGTTTGTAATTAAACAAATACATTTTGTCTCACCTTGTGTTTGTATTATATTTGTTGAATAAAACGTGAGGTGGAATATGTCTAAATATGATGATTATAAAATAGCTGTGTTTGGGACGGTAGATCCTAGTGCAAAAAATCTTGATGATGCTTTTACTATAGCTCAAGAAAATCGCCAAAAAGAAATTGATAGAAGACAACAGAGAGTGTCTTTTTTCTGGACTATTGAGTCTTTAATTTTAACTGTTATAGGTTTTATGTGGTTAAAACATAAGGATGCTTATGCCTTAATATTTATAGCTTCATTAGTGGGTTTGTTTGCTACGTTTATTTGGGCATATTTATCAAAGGCTAGCCACTTCTGGCAGCATAATTATGAGCAACATGTTGATATATTATCTGAGATTATTGGTGTTAGGGTGCATTTAGTAAATTTAACAACAGGAACAACAAAGAGGTATTCTTTAGGTAAGATACAAACATGTATTGTATTAGTTATAGCATCACTTCTGGTTTTATCTCTAACCGTGGTTTCAGTTGAAATAATAAATAATTATAAATTGATGTCGCAATGGTTGTTATGGGTTTTACTTTTTATTACCTTTGCATCTTTTTCTGTTTATTTATACAAAATGATAGATAAGTTTGTTACTCCCAAACAAGATTCAGGGAACGTTTATATGAAAGAAAGAGTTATTACAAAAGTTATTGCGAAGGAATGATGATATGAGGTTTTCTGAAAGAATGGGATTAATTGAAATAGATAAAACGATTCAAATAGATGGTATGAATGATGATTTATCTAATTCATTGTGGAATTTGTTGTATTGTATATTGAAGCAACCATATAAAGAAAATTATATGCAAGATATTACAGAATGCATATATCACGGCTTGCTTAAGCTTCCTGTGGATACAATTCCTCGCTATGATCCTATCAACACAATTAGAAAGATCTTTTTTAATTTTAAATTTTATGAAAAATATGATTTTATAGAGTTTCTTCCAACGCTAAATGTTTTTGAAAATTTTATTGAAGAAGAAAAGTATTATGAATTAATAAATAATATTTTGGAAAGAGAACTTTCGGGTTATCGATTTATAGATGGAGTTCTTTCAAAAATTATTGATGATAGTGAAATAGCTGAGATAAAAAAATCAATAGATGATAATCCTTACGAAACATCTAAAAAACAAATACATGAAGCTATTAAAAAATTATCAGATAAAAATAATCCTGATTATCGCAACTCTATCAAAGAGGCAATATCTGCGGTTGAAGGAGTTTTAAGAAAAATAACAGGAGAAAATGAATTCGGTAAAGCGATTTCTAACTTATCAAATAGTGGTATAGAGATACCAGAGGTTATGAAAGAAGGTATGAAAAAGTTTTATGGGTACACATGTGGTAAAGACGGTATCCGTCATGCTTTAATGGAGGATAATAAAGTTAGTTTTGATGAAGCAAAATATATGTTGGTAATTTGCTGTACTTTTATTAACTACCTAGTGTCAAAATCATCTAAAACTAGTTAAATTATTTTTTATCGTAGGTGTTTTAACGAATCCACATAAAAAAAAGAAAAAAAGACCCTGTTAAATAACAGGGCCTTTTATCAAAGAATATTACTTCTTAAGCTTTTTGAAGGTTAGCTGCTGAAGTTTTACCTTTTTCTGTAACTAGTTCGTAAGAAACTTTGTCATTTTCGTTCAAAGATCTTAAACCAGCTTTTTCAACTGCTGAGATATGTACGAATACATCAGCGCCACCATTTTCAGGAGCGATAAAACCGTAACCTTTTGTAGAATTAAACCATTTAACTGTACCGTTTGCCATTTTTTTTATCCTTTGTAAAAAAACAATTTTAGTAAATAGGCACTCATTGCCTACCTTGTAACAACTATAGACGTGGTAGATTGTTTTTTAGTCTAGATATTAAAAAATATTGCGTAATAAAAAACGTATATTAAGCCACAAATCGTAGTTATGCCTATAGCGTACGCTAATTTTTTAAAATAGCAAGCAATTAATATAAGCTTTTATTATTATTTTTTGTCATTATTCACACTTTTACGGATTAGGTAACTTCTCTGCCACTTCCATTACCTCTTTAACCATTTGATTAAAATCACTTCTGCTATCTGCTATCTGCTTAAAGATGGCAGATTTTTTTGCATAATAATTTTTATCAGATGCGAGTTTGTTTACTTCCTCTATTGCTTCATCCCATGTGTCAAAAGAGAGATCTCTACCAGCATATGTGGTGCCAATATCGCCAATATATCGGGTGATAACGGGTAATCCTTGTTTCATTGCGTATATAGAGCTAAATCCTCCACCAGCTCTATCTGGGTTTAAAAATACATCGCATGCACAATAATAATCAGCTAGATTCTCAACTCTTCCGACAGACTTTGATATGTGAAAAATATTATGTTCTTTTGCTATTGATGAATAGTTGGGGTAATCGCCAATAAATAAAAAACGACATTGATTGTTTTTTTTATGAATCGATTTGATTGTGTTTATGAAATTATCACTGATTTCATCAACTAGCCTGTTGCTGACTATGCAAATTACAAAATCATCATCGGTAAAAGCGAGATCTTTTTTTGTGATTGTTTTTTTTGCTTCTGGTATTTGAAGCTGGTGAGTTATGTAAACTATTTTTTCCTTATCTATAACGTTAGCTGAGAATAAATCTTCATCATGCTGATTGAATTCTCTTGATATTAAACGATACGTGGATCTGCTTGCTGGTGATAAGTCAGATGTTGTTGGTATTAGAATTGTTTTAATGTGTTTTGATAATACGTCGGCTAAAATATTGCTTCCTCCGATTGAAAAAATCAGAGAAGGAGAAAAAGTATTTATCTTATTTATAATGTTTTTATATTCATCAATATTTGGCATTGTTATTGATGGTTGATAGAATGGAATTCCTTCAATCTGCTCAATGTTACTATATTCTTTAATGATATGGAACTTGTGTATAAAAAGGGTGTCTTTAATGATATAAGTGGGTATTGATGCTGTGTTTATGATGAAAGGGTTGTATCCTAGCTTTTTCAAGTGTGTGGTGTAATCCAAAGATATTTTTGTTGGGGAATGATTGCGGGAAGTGAATTGATCTACCAATATAAGGATGTTTTTTTTATTGGTGTTTTTAAATTCTATGGGGAGTAATTCTTTATATTCAGAGGCTCTCTCGTTATGTATTAAGAAGAGTTTTTTTCTTAATTTTTTTTGTGTAGTGCTGTCAATTTTATCTTCATTTACAAAAATGTAACGAGAGATTCCATGATAAATATAATTTTTAACTGTTGTATCCATTTGGTGTATTTTTAACAAAAGCAACATGGATGTAATAGCTTCTATTGGTTCTCCTATGGAATATACTATTGATGCTATTAAAAAGGCACGTGAAAAGTTTTTATTGGTGTAATGATATAAAAAAGTTTTGAATAGCCTTTTTTTACTGTGTGTTAGCTCTGCCTCGCTGAAATTGCATCCTCTAGATACTAACTGTGAAAGGGATTCTAGATGTGAAGATTTTTCCGTGCCGTAGCAAAAATCATTAATAATCCTTGTTACAGAATAACCGGTCGAATGATCAATTTTAATGCTGTTTCCTATTTTTCTATCTCGTCTAGAGCTCATTAAATTTTTCCGCAGTTATTTTCTATGTTCTGTTGTAACGTTTTAGATGCTTTTATGAATATTAGTGAAGCTTGTAAAATAATTATGGTTAAACACTCGATAATAAAGTTAGTATAACATACTATGAAAATAATATATTGCTTGTTAAATCCTGACAATATATATAATTAAATAAAAGTTATATAACGTAGTAAGTGTTTTGAAATCGATAGTTGAAATTTGAGCTTTAATTTTTTTTCATCAAGTTTACCAATTGTATTTATAAAGTTTATGAAGAGGTTGTTGCTTTGTTGCGTTGTTTTTTTGGTGGATGAGAGAGTTTATGTGATAAAAAATAGATAATATATATTGAATAAATGTTTCTGCTAACAATATCATTACTGCTATTTTAGCAACAAATTAACCATTCAAGAGTAGCTTTTAAAATAATGATTAATTAGAGGTCAAAATGTCTAGTGATAACAAACTAAAAAAAATGGACTTGGTAAGTAAGTTACACCAAAAATTTGTGGTAGATGTAGTAAAAACAACAGACTGGGATGCAGGAGCAAAATCACCTCTAATTGTTGAGCTAGACACTACTGAAGTTTGCAACTTGGCTTGCCCTGGTTGTATTAGCGAAGACGTAGTCTCTCGTAACACTGGTTTTACATCAGAACGATTGTTAAACCTCGGAAAAGAGTTTGTTGATGCTGGCGTAAAGGGAGTCATATTAATTGGCGGAGGAGAACCTTTGGCGCATCCTGCTGTTGGCAAATTAATGACCCTTTTAGGGGAGAATGATGTTCATATAGGCATCACAACCAATGGAACATATATTCACAAGTACCTTGATATTATTGCCAAATATTCACAGTGGACAAGGGTTTCGATGGATGCCGCTAGCGATGTAACTTACAAAAAGCTAAGACCAACTAAAAAGGGAACATCTTTATTTCCCAAAGTAGTAAACAACATGGAAGAACTAGCTAAAGTAAAAAAAGGTAAATTAGGTTTTTCTTTCTTGATTAGAACTAAAGCAGATGGTTTCGGTATTGAATCTAATATAGATGATATATATGAAGCAGCTGTTTTAGCTAAAAACATTGGATGTGATTACTACGAGGTAAAGCCAAGCTATCAATTCGAAAATGGGAAAAACCATTTTTTGAGAGTTCATTCACAATTCGATATGGATCACGCAAGAGAAGAAATAGCTAGATTGTCTGAGCTAGAAACTGATAATTTTAAGATTATAAAATCAATCAACTTAGAATATTCTTTATCTGGAGAACAGCACACCCAGCCCAAAACTTATAGTTCTTGCCCTTCGACAGAGCTTCGCACTTTAGTGACCCCATCTGGTGTTTATGTATGCCCGTATTTTAGGGGCAAAGAGCGAATGAAAGTTGGCGACATCCACGAACAAACATTCATGGAAATGTGGAATAGTGCTGAACGCAAAGATGTTATGGCAAAACTTAACCCATCATGCGATTGTGGTATGCATTGCATTCGCCACGAAACTAATTTAGAGCTTTTCGAAATGATAAAAAAAGCTAAATTAGAACAAGAAATACAAACAACAACCAATGATGATAACGAAGACAGATTTATATAGGGTTATAAACAGTGGTAAGTGTAATAGATAAAATCAACTCTCTCAAACTAGAAAAAAGAGCGTTTATTAATGGCATTTATGTTGATTCCATAACAAAAAATACGATTGAGAAAAAGTCTTCTGCAGATAGAAGAGATTTATCTGGTATTGCTGCTTGCAATAAAAATGACGTCGATATAGCTGTGGAACATGCAAGAAAAAGTTTTGAATCTGGTGTTTGGTCAGATATAGATCCTCAAGAAAAAAAACAGATAATGCTTAAGCTTGCTGATTTAATGGAAAAACACAGTGAAGAGCTAGCCTTACTAGACACATTAGAAACTGGTCGCTCTTATATTAATTATTACAGAGATTCAATTCCTAAAGCGATAGAAGTAGTTAGATATTTTGCAGAAGCTATTGATAAAATATATGACAAGGCTATTCCTCCTAGAAAAAATGCTTTTGCCACAATAACCCGAGAGCCTTTAGGTGTAGTTGCATGCATAACACCTTGGAATGATCCTTTAGTTCCAGCAATGTGGAAAATGGCCCCAGCGCTTTTGATGGGCAATTCCGTTATTATGAAACCAGCAGAGCAATCATCTTTATCAATGATACGTCTTGCAGGTCTAGCTAAAGAAGCTGGCATTCCTAATGGAGTGCTTAATGTGATAACTGGTTATGGAGAAGAAACAGGTAAAGAGCTTGCTTTACATAATGATGTAGATGGTGTCTTCTTTACAGGATCATCAGAAGTTGGTAAATTAATAATGCAATATGCAGGACAGTCAAACATGAAAAAAGTTGGGCTAGAATGTGGTGGCAAATCCGCTTTTATTGTATCAGATAAATGCACTGACCTAGAAGTTGCGGCTCGAACATTAGCCAAAAATGTATTTTACAATCAAGGTCAAATTTGTTCAGCGCCATCAAGAGCAATTCTTCATGAAAAAATCAAAGATGATTTTATAAAATTACTCATTAAGGAAACTGATAAATATATTCCTGCAGACCCTTTCCTTGAAACGAGCGAAGTTTCGTGTCTTGTTAGCTCTGAGCAAAAAAGCAAAGTTCAGGCATATATAGACGAAGGCAAAAAAGCTGGTTTTCCGTTCTACCAATCACCAGAAGGATACAAAGGAGGAGAAAACATATCTCCTGTTTTGTTTTATGATGTAGATAATAGTTCAAAAATAGCACAAGAAGAAATATTTGGCCCTGTGTTATCTGTAATAACTGCTAAATCTACCAAACACGCCCTTGAAATAGCTAATGATACATCATATGGATTAGCAGGAGCTGTATGGACGAACGACCTTGATGAAGCATATCAAATAAGCAGAAAGCTAAAAGCAGGAATTGTACATATAAATAGCTATGGAGACGATGACAACACCGTGCCATTTGGTGGAATGAAGCAATCTGGAATCGGCAAAGATAAATCAATATATGCTTTTGATGAATATTCAGAGTTAAAAACCACATGGCTAAGATTTGACCAAAAATAGCAACTCAAGAATTACAAGGCATAAAAATGGACAGCAAAAAAAATAAACTTCTAATTCTGAACGGAAGCCATTCTGATTCAATTCTTATCCAAAAAGCTAAAGAGCTAGGGTATTATGTAATTACGACAGGCAATGACGCTAACATGCTTGGTCATAAATATGCAGATGAGTATCACAAAGCTGACTTTTCTAACAAAGATGAAGTACTAGAATTAGCTAAGAAGCTGGAAATAAACTACGTTTGTGCATGCGCGAATGACTTTGGGGCAATTACCGCATCATATGTTGCAGAAAAAATGAGTCTCCCAGGGCATGATCCATATGAAACAACACTGGATTTGCATCACAAAGACAGATTTAAAAAAATAGCTATACCCAATAATATTCCTACGCCATACTCAGAAAGCTATGACGATGAAGAATTGGCCATCAGCAATATAGGCAAATACCAACTTCCTCTAATTATCAAACCAATTGATTTAACTGGTGGTAAAGGCGTTAGTGTTGCAAGAAGTGTTGATGAGTGCAAAACAGCTATAAAAAAAGCATTCTCAATGTCAAAAGCAAAACACATCGTTATTGAAGAGTTTATTGAAGGTACTCAACATAGTTTTACAACATTTTTATTAAACAAAAAGGTTGTTTTTAGTTTTAGTGACAATGAGTATTCATTCAAAAATCAATTTTTAGTATCCACATCAGCAGCCCCAGCAACTGATATCGAGTTAGTAAAACAATCATTAATTGATGCCTCAGAAAAACTGGCGAAAATTATGGACTTGGGTAATGGAGTATTTCATCACCAATATTTATTAAGAGATGGCAAGCCATATATTATTGAAATAACTCGCCGTTGCTCTGGCGACTTGTATCCTGTACCTGTTCAACATGCAACAGGAGTTGATTGGGCAACGTGGATTGTAAAAGCTCAGACAGGAATGGATTGCTCTGACTTCCCTCTAAATGTTGAGCAAAAGGGATTTTGTGGAAGACATTGCATAATGCCTCCTCACAATGGAAAAGTTAAAGATGTTATCATCAGCGACGAAATTAAAAACAATATCTTTGACGAGCTAATGTGGTGGGAAGATGGCTATAAAATAGATGATTATATGGCTCAAAAAGTCGGCATAGTTTTCTTTGAGTTTTCATCCCAAGAAGAAATGCTCGATAAGGTCGCAAGAATAAATGACTTAATTAAAATTGAGTTTTATTAAAATTATTTCCGCGGGATAAAATACATTACAGTTTCGTATATGGTTTCTCGATACTGTCTTAAATAAACATGGTAGTTTGGGCAGACTTCTAATACTATCTTGGGGATCATCCATATATGAGAAGGCCTGTGATATACGCTAATGGCCATTTTAGGAGTGTGTTCTTTGATTGTCGCCAAAGAACCGTTTATTGCGTCAATTTCTGCTCCTTCTATATCCATTTTAATATAAGTTGGTGTAATGCTTTTTGGAATAATGTCATCAAATTTATCAACTTCAATTGTGTTTTTGCCGTTCTTGCAAATGGTTGATGATGGACCTTTTTCGGAAAAGAAGAGCTTTTCTTTTTTATCTCCTAATCCCTTCTCAATAAATATAATATTACGGTTTTTATTTAAATTATTTTTGCA
>QKFK01000235.1 GCA_003252195.1 Rhodospirillales bacterium | reverse complement strand
TTTAGCTCCCTCGGGTCAACATAATCATATTCAATAGCATATGCATATCTCAATATTTCAACATTTTCCAATCCCTTTATAGAGCGAATAAATGCGTCTTGCACATCCTTAGGAACAGATGTTGAAATACCGTTTGGATAGATTGTGTCGTCATCCAAACCCTCAGGCTCTAAAAATATCTGATGAGAATCTCTTCCTGCAAATTTTACCAGCTTATCTTCAATACTTGGACAATAGCGAGGGCCAACTCCTTTGATCTGCCCAGAATACAGAGGCGCTCTATGTAAATTGCTTTTTATTATCTCGTGAGTCTTTTCGTTGGTATATGTAATATAACAAGGCACTTGCGGATTTGTGATTTCTTTTGTCATATAAGAAAAAGGCTCGGCAGGATCATCGCCAAACTGTTTTTCGCAAACTGACCAATCAATTGTTTTGCCATTCAATCTTGCGGGCGTTCCAGTTTTTAATCTACCTAAATCTAGGTTTAGTTTTTGCAAAAACGGTGTAATCCCCTCGCAAGACACGTCTCCAACTCGCCCACCAATAAACGTTTCTTGACCAATGTGCATCAACCCCCTAAGGAATGTGCCGACAGTTAGAACAACCGCTCCAGCATGATATTCATTGCCCTCAGAATCTGTTACACCAACAACTTCATTTTCACCAGCGATTATAAGCCCTTCAACGGCGGCTGATATTATATCAAGGTTACCATACTCACCAAGAGCTTCTTGCATATATTTTCTATACAGCTTTCTATCTGCTTGAGCACGCGGGCCTTGAACAGCAGGCCCCTTACCCTTAGATTTGTTTAATATTCTAAATTGAATTCCAGCCTTATCTATGACCTTCCCCATTAAACCATCTAGCGCATCAATCTCGCGCACCAAATGCCCTTTGCCCAAACCACCGATTGCAGGGTTGCATGACATTTCGCCTATTTTATTTTCATCGTGAGTAATTAAAGCAGTTTTTGCACCCATTCTTGCAGCACCCGCCGCCGCTTCGCAACCCGCGTGACCGCCACCAACCACAATAACGTCATACTTCATCTTTTTTCCTTTATTGTTTCACGTGAAACATTTTGTGTAACTCAATGATTTACCAATAATTATTTTTTACTTACCAATACAGAACTTGCTAAATATGTTATCTAGCAATTCATCAACGTTCACAACGCCTGTTATCTCTCCTATCGACTTAACAGCCCCTCTTAAATCTTCTGAAACAAGTTCAATTGGCTTAGACAGGTTGAATTGTTGCAAACACGCAACGGCTTCTAATAGTTTTTCTCTATACCGAATTCGACTAATGGCAGGGATTTCGCTTTGCCCCATACGTTCATCAACAATTTCACCAAGACGACCCAATAAATCAGAAAGACCTTCTTCTTGTTTTACAGAGATATAAAAGCTTTCAAACGGGTTGTTTTTAAGTTCTTTAGATTTCTCTAGGAGGTCAATCTTGTTTACCACAAGTATTTTTTGAATATTTGCGAGCTCTCCTTGGCTTAAAAGCGCTATAGTTTCCTCAATCTTATCTCTAGCATCAACCATTAACAAAATTAAATCTGCTTTTTCGGCTTGCTTAAAGGCTCTTTTAACACCTTCTAGCTCTATTTCTTCTTCAGTTTCTCTGATGCCTGCCGTATCAGAAATAATAACAGGGTAGCCCTTTATATCCAACGACACATCTATAATATCACGCGTTGTTCCAGCTTTTGTTGAAACAATCGCCACATCTCTTTGGGCAATTTTATTCATTAAACTAGATTTGCCCGCGTTTGGCTTGCCTAATATAGCAACCTTAAAACCATCTCGTAGGATTTCTCCTCTGTGACCATCGTTTAAATGCTCTGATATCTCATCAATAAGGTTATCAACCTCTTTTTGCATTGCAAAAACCACGTCTGAAGGAATATCTTCCTCTGGAAAGTCAATATAAGCTTCTACATGTGAGAGCTTCTCAACTAATTTTTGTCGCCATGACATATATAAGTCTTTTAGCGCGCCATTCATTTGCTTAATAGCCTGTTCTTTTTGAGCTTTAGTCTGAGCATCAATTAAATCGGCTAAAGCTTCAGCCTCTGTTAAATCCATTTTACCGTTGTAAAAGGCTCTTTTGGTAAACTCACCAGGCATCGCTATTCTAAAATCTTGATGCTGAGACAACGCAAACAGAGTTTCTTCTATAATTATTCTTCCACCATGAACATGGAGTTCAACAACTTCTTCTCCGGTAAAGCTATTTGGCGCAGCAAAATATACAACAAGCGCTGTATCTATAAGCTTTTTATCCTCATCATAGATTTTACGCAAATATGTTTTGCGGGGCTCAACATCACCTGAAAAACCACAGTTTTTAACCAAAAAGTCTTTCGCTCTAGGCCCTGATATCCTAATAACGCTTACTCCTGCCTTGCCCGAGGCGCTGGCTAGGGCATATATAGTTTGTTTTTTCATGTCTTTATACGTATAATTTATTGTTGTAGTCATTTAATCACCTAGATTTACGACTACAAGAAAAAAATACTAAATCACTTAATATTTTTTATTACGATATTACAACATTAATGCTCAACAGAGGTTTATATGGCTCAAATATGTTTTCACTCCCCAATAGGCGATATTAGCGTCTTTGCAATTGATGGAAAAATTATATCTGTCGATTTTGGTTGGGGCGCAGATAATGAAGAAAGCGATAGCTTTGTTGAGGCTGCAAAAAAACAAATTCTGGAATATCTGCGTGGCGAGAGAAAAATTATAGACCTTCCTATAGATATTAGCGGGACAGCTTTTCAAGAAAAAGTATGGCGATATATGCTAACCATCCCTTATGGAGAGGTTAGAACCTATGGCGAAGTTGCAAAAGCCATAAACAGCTCTCCTAGAGCCGTAGGAAACGCTTGTGGGGCTAATCATATTCCTATTTTAATACCGTGCCATAGAATTGTTGGCTCTAACGGTAAAATGACTGGATATAGCGGCGGAGAAGGCGTTGAGACTAAAAAGATGCTTTTAAGAATAGAAGGGCATCAGCTTTAATGCCATAACAGCCAAACACATTGATTATTTAAAAATTCCGCCTATTGAGGCATTAACTAATAAAACACAATGTATTCTGCTTTATATGATTAATAACCTCACACCAGCACATAAGTGGTTAGAACATGTCTGACAGGCTCACCAATTATCAAGCAGGTTTTAACAACAAGCTAGATTGCTTATCCTCACCCTTATGTAAGAGTATGAATAAACTTCCACCAGCTTACGCAGACAGAGGCTAAAACATGTGTTTCCAAATCCTCTTGACTTGGGCTGGGTTGTCTATATCTATCAGATTAATAGAGGTAGAGTTACGCTCGAAACATAAAATCAGCCCGACTTATTGTACTTGGTCAGGCTAATTTATAGTTTTAGTTTAATTTATCTATTTTACCAAACAATCAAAACATCTTCATATTAATAGCGAAGAGATGTCCTTGTTAGCTTTCATATAGCGGCTTTTAAAGGCCTAGAACGTCTTGCATATCATACAATCCATCTTCTTTACTTGCCACCCATTTGGCGGCCTTTACAGCTCCCTTAGAAAAAACAACTCTAGATGATGCTTTGTGGCTTATCTCTATTCTTTCGCCCTCACCTGCAAAAATAACCGTATGATCCCCCACAACATCACCACCACGCAATGTGGCAAAACCAATTTCTCCTTGTGCTCTGGCTCCAGTGTTGCCCTCTCTTGCATAGCAGGCATCTTTTTCTAGGGTGGTTTTGCGACCTTTGGCTGCGGCTTTGCCCAAGCTTAAAGCAGTGCCAGATGGTGCATCAACTTTTTTATTATGGTGCATTTCTAAGATTTCAATATCGTAAGATGAATCTAGAGTCTCAGCAATTTTTTCAACCAATGACAATAAAATGTTTACGCCCATACTCATGTTGGTTGCCTGAACAATTGCAATATTTTTGCTAGCATCTTCAATAATTTTTTGCTCTTGACTAGTAAATCCTGTAGTGCCAATTACCATATTAACTTTATGTTTTTGGGCTGCTTCAAGGTTCTGCAAAGTTACATTTGGTCTTGTAAAATCAACTAGCACATCCGCGTTTTCAATAGCTTTTTCAGCACTATCGACAACACAAACGCCTATTTTATCAAAACCAGCTTGCTCTCCAATGTCTTTGCCCAATAATGGCGAACCCATGGCTTCAGTTCCACCTGTAATCTCAATATCAGAATTTTTTATAACCTCGGCAAAAATCATTTTTCCCATTTTACCAGCTACGCCTGCAATTGCTATTTTCATGACTTCCTCTAAAAAATGTGGTATAATACGCCCCGTTAGCACATCAATTTTGTTTCTGGAGCAATGAAATGTCAAATAATCAAAGCAAATTAAACCAAAAAATAAACAAAATCAAAAGAGGTATCGCAAAATATTCACTTATTGGCGCCACACTTACAGCACCAACTATGGGTTTAAGCGCTCAAAACCAAGCTCAAGATGCAAACATTGAAGCCAAAACAATCAATGTAACTAATGAGGCGCAAAGCAATAAGTTATGGGAATATGATGATTATTACTCATCTGCAGATGCTATGCACCCAACTAAGGTATATACAGGCAATGCTGCTACATTTCAGTTTAGATTTATAGATGTTGAAACATCTATTGCCCAATCTGGGGTTAGTTTATCTAATAAGCTTGATCAAAACATGTATGTTGAAAGCGCAAAATCTTTCCTTCGTCATAAAGCCGCACAAGTAAATGCTCATTATATGAAAAGCTTTGAAACATTTGCAAAGATAGCTGAACCACGAATTGATGTAACCTCTGATAGATATGAGTTAAAAGCTGATTCCGAACATGATATGTATAAATATGCTACAAAAGCTTTTATAAACAGCCTATGCATTACACCAAACGGGAAAATTGGTTCAACCAAAGCTCCTTTAGATGCAAATATTATGACAGGCTTTCATTTAATGAATGCCATAGATAAAGGTCAAAGCCTAAAAGAAATAGCCAAAGAAACAGATTCTAAGTCTTTGCGTGGCAAAGAAGTATTACAAATAATATCTTTATTGGAAGAAAACCAATCATATGCAGAAAAAAACTTTTTTGGCATTAGTACAATCGAACTCAACAAAAGCGCCCAAAGCCTAGGCACATCTATTGCCGATGCTCCAGTGTTTTTACCAGGTCAAGAAAATGGCGTCTATTCAAGAGATGTATATGTATATGGAAATCGTCTAGAAACCTTTGAAGAAAACGGCGAAAAGAGACAAGTGAACAGCTATGTTTTCTCAAATGAGCTTAAAGGTAAAAAGCTTGTTGCTGTACAAGGTTTCTCTGCTGAACTCGCTATGAATAATATTGATGAAAAGACATTTACAGCACAAGCTAATGACACCTCATCAGTAGATATAGATGCTTTTGCAAAATTCTTAGAAGGACAAGGCAAAAAAGTTGATTTATCAACTGAAAATGGTCGTGTTTTAGCCTTATCAGCCTTCTGCTCAATTGCAACACCAAAAGAAGATGGCAACATTTCGGTTATTGGCAAAGGTTGCAATGAACAAGTTGTTGGTGGTTTTTTTGCGGTTGCAAATAAAGATGGCGGTAAATTACTAAAGAAAGTAACACCTGAAAGAAATAACGAATTTAGTAAAGCTTCAACTCAAAAAATGGCAAAACTAACATTTGAGAAATATAGCGCTGCTAAAGCTCAATTTGCTCAAAAAGGCAAACATCGTTAAGATGTTACCCTGTATCTGCGCAGATATATTACTCATGAATTAATCTAATAACAAAGCCCCTAAGTGTTTAGGGGCTTTATTTATTGGTTAAAATCAGATTTTATTTAAGAAAATCTTTAAGCTTGGCTAGAAAACTATCGCTTTCGGGGCTACATTCTTTGCCTTCAGCCACAAACTCTTTAATAAGCTCTTTTTGGCGCTTAGATAGGTTTACAGGAGTTTCCACCCTTACCTTAACAAACAAGTCTCCGCGCTTATCAGAATCTAATATGCTCATTCCCTTGTTTTTTAACCTAAATTGATGTCCTGTTTGAGTTCCTGTATCTACCTTTAGGGTTTCTTTTACTCCATCAATCCCAGGTATTTCTACCTCACCGCCTAATATCGCTGTGCTCATAGGAATAGGGATTGAAAAATACAAATTAGCCCCTTCTCTGCGGAATAATTGATGTTCTTTAACCTCTAAAAAGATATATAAATCACCTGCTTCACCGCCTCTGATACCTGCTTCACCCTCACGGTTTAGCCTAATGCGGTTTCCACTTTCAACCCCTTTAGGGATTTTAATTTCTAACTTCTTTTTCTTTTCTATTCTGCCTGCGCCATGACAATCTGGGCATTTATCTTTAATTGCTCTGCCAAAACCACCACAAACAGGGCAAGGTCTTTCAATAGTAAAGAAACCTTGTTGCATGCGAACTTTACCATGTCCACCACAAGTATCACACACAGGCGGTTGTTTTCCGTCTTTTGTACCGTGACCGTGGCATTTTTCGCATTGTATAGAAGTTGGAATGTCTATTATCTTAGAAGCTCCTGTAAAGGCCTCCTCAAGGTCAATAGTCATATTATAGCGTAAGTCAGCCCCTCTTTGTCCCTTGTGGCTTGAATAAGCCTGAGAACGGCTTGAGCGCCCTCCTCCCATAAAATCTCCAAAGACTTCTTCAAAGATATCACTCATTCCGCCCATTCCGCCGAAATTAAAGTCAAATCCACCAAAGCCGAAGCCGCCATTACCACCAAAACCACCAGCACCCTGCTCAAAAGCAGCATGTCCATATCTGTCATAGGCAGCGCGTTTGTTTTCGTCTTTTAAAACTTCATAGGCTTCGCTTAAATCTTTGAACTTTTGTTCGGCCTCTTTATTTCCAGGGTTTCTGTCTGGGTGAAATTGCATAGCCATTTTGCGATAAGCTTTTTTAAGCTCATCTGCATTAGCGCTTTTACCTACTCCCAAAAGCTCATAATAATCTTGCTTACTCATTATTCTCTTTTTTACAAAGATGTCAGCAACACCATATTTCTAGGGTGCTGCTGACATGATTTTAACAATCGTTGTTATTTATTATCGCTAACTTCTTCAAAATCAGCATCAACAACTTTTTCCTCTGCAGGAGCTTCTTCTTCACCAGATGCAGTGCTTGCACCAGCTGCGGCTTCAGCATTTTCACCTGCTTCTTGTGCTGCTTTATACATAGCTTCGCCTAACTTCATAGAAGTTTGCATCAAGCTTTCGCATTTAGAGTTGATTTCTTCTGCTTCGGCTGTATCAATAATTTTTTTCAAAGCTTCAACTTCTTCTTTGATTTTCTCTTTATCAGCCTCTGGAATTTTATCTCCATGCTCTTTAAGAGTTTTTTCTGTTGTGTGAATCAAGCTTTCTGCTTTGTTTTTAGCTTCAACAGCTTCTTTACGTTTTTTATCAGCAGATGCATTTGCTTCTGCGTCTTTAACCATTTTATCAATGTCTGCATCACTCAAACCACCAGAAGCTTGAATGCGGATAGCTTGTTCTTTGTTTGTAGCTTTATCTTTAGCAGAAACATTAACAATACCGTTAGCATCAATATCAAAAGTAACTTCAATTTGAGGCATGCCGCGTGGTGCAGGAGGAATGCCAACTAAATCAAATTGACCGAGCAATTTGTTATCGGCTGCCATCTCACGCTCACCTTGGAACACTCTAATTGTAACCGCTGTTTGACCATCTTCTGCAGTTGAGAATACTTGTGATTTGCGTGTTGGAATAGTTGTATTTCTGTCGATAAGACGTGTAAACACACCACCCAAAGTTTCAATACCAAGTGATAATGGAGTAACATCAAGAAGAAGAACGTCTTTAACATCGCCTTTAAGCACACCACCTTGAATTGCAGCACCAAGTGCAACAACTTCGTCTGGGTTAACGCCTTTGTGTGGTTCTTTACCAAAGAATTCTTTAACTTTTTCTTGAACCTTAGGCATACGTGTCATACCACCAACCAAGATAACTTCATCAATCTCGTTAGCTTTAAGACCAGCATCTTTAAGTGCATTTGCACAAGGAGCAATTGTTCTTTCGATTAAATCTTCAACCAAGGTTTCTAATTTTGAACGAGTTAATTTAATGTTCAAGTGCTTAGGACCTGTTTGGTCAGCTGTGATAAATGGAAGGTTGATTTCTGTTTGCATAGCGCTTGAAAGCTCAATTTTAGCTTTTTCTGCAGATTCTTTTAATCTTTGCAAAGCCAATCTGTCATTGCGCAAATCAATGCCATTTTCTTTTTTGAACTCATCGGCTAAATAATCAACGATACGTTGGTCAAAGTCTTCACCACCCAAGAATGTGTCACCATTGGTTGATTTAACCTCAAATACGCCGTCACCAATTTCAAGAACAGAGATATCAAATGTACCACCGCCCAAGTCAAACACAGCAACAACACCGCCGTCTTTTTTATCTAAACCATAAGCAAGAGCTGCTGCTGTTGGTTCGTTGATAATACGCAAAACTTCTAAGCCAGCAATTTTACCAGCATCTTTAGTTGCTTGACGTTGTGAATCGTTAAAATAAGCAGGAACAGTAATAACAGCTTGAGTTACAGGCTCACCGAGGTAAGCTTCAGCATCTTCTTTAATTTTTTGCAAAACAAACGCTGAGATTTGGCTTGGAGCATATTTTTCGCCACGAGCTTCAACCCATGCATCGCCATTATCGCCAGATACAATTTTATAAGGAACAAGTTTCTTGTCTTTTTCTACTGTTTCAGAACCGTAACGACGACCAATTAAGCGTTTAATTGCAAAAAAAGTGTTTTCAGGATTAGTCACAGCCTGACGTTTTGCAGGGTGACCAACTAATCTTTCGCCACCTTCTGTTAAAGCTACGATAGAAGGTGTTGTTCTTGTGCCTTCAGTATTTTCAATAACTTTAGCGTCTTTGCCTTCCATAATAGCAAAACAAGAGTTGGTAGTACCAAGGTCAATACCAATAACTTTGCTCATTTTATAATATCCTCTCTAGCAGTATAGTTTGGTTAAAAAATTCATCAATTTTATGAATATATAGGTCAATAAAAAACCCCTCGCAAGACGCAAGAGTAACTTTTTTATATTTTTTATGGGTTAAATATTGCTTAAAGAAGCTACGAGCACTAAATAATGGATAAAGTTAATTAATAATAAGAGGCTTTTTATGATTAAATATTCGCTACAATGCGCAGAAAACCACGTTTTTGACGAATGGTTTACAAATATAGCTGAATATGATGAAAAGCAAGCCTCAAAAATGTTAAAATGTCCGATATGCGGAAATAATTTAATTAAAAAAGCAATTATGGCTCCTGCTATTAGCGCAAACACCGCCCCTTGTGGTGAAAAAAATTCGCCTTGTAGCTCTTGCTGTTCTTGCCCTCACGCCAACTAAGGAAAATTAAATGGAAGAAAATTCTATAAAATGGAGAGGCACTACTATCTTATCTGTTCGCAAAAACGGCGAAGTAGTAATTGCAGGTGACGGACAGGTAACTTTTGCCAATACCGTTATGAAATCTAA
>QKFK01000239.1 GCA_003252195.1 Rhodospirillales bacterium | reverse complement strand
AATGATAACAATGCAGACAAAGCTCTAAATTCCCTAAAAGCAAAAGAAATCTCTGTTGAACCATCCGCCACAAACCTAGCATCTGGCACTTTAGATATCAGTAACGATTTAATCAGAAAACAGAATATTGCAGAAATTGCCAAGAGAATTAAAGAACAAACTAAAGAAGATTTAACCTTTAGCATTAAAGGCAATACGGTTTTATATTTAGGTGATAATGTTGTTGCGGGTGAAAAAGGCAAAGACTACACAAACACTCCATATGGAAAAATAATTAATGTGGTTAATAAAGCCATGGGCACCCCAAGCAATATATCTAACAAGATTATGAGCGATTGCGCCACATTGCTAAATGAACTAGATAATTATAGGGCTCAGGCTAATGGTGATTATGAGCATAATCTCCACCCAAGTAATGCAGGTAGAATAGATAATTACTTAGCTAGCCTACAAAGTTATTTTGATAGATACCGCGAAGATTATGTAAAAGACTTAGAAAAGAAGATTGAAGCTGATTACCATAATTACAAAAAGGTATTTGGGGCTGATTTAGCAAATGAAGCACCAGTTACAGAGGTTGCTTTATACGCTAGTACGCAATCACAGCTAGATGCATTATCTAGCACCAAACGTTCTAACGTGCTTGAAATGGCAAAAAGAATACGCAACCACACTTATGATGAGCTAAGCTTTAGCATTAAAGGCAACACGGTTTTATATTTGGGTGACAATGTTGTTGCGGGTGAAAAAGGCAAAGATTACGCAGGCACACCATATGGCACTATGATTAAGGCGATTAACCAATATCTTGCCACCCCAAGTGACCGCTATAATGACGTTATCAGCAGATGCGAAAGCGTGTTAAGAGAGCTCGACACTCGTCGCAATGAAGCTAAAGGCGATTATGAAAATAACCTCCATTTTGGCAACTCAGATAGAATAAAGAATGCTTTATCAGACTTGCAAAAAGAATTTGATAAAAACAGAAACAACAATCTAGATAATTTAGAAGGCAAAATAATTGCCAATTATGAAGCTTATAAAAAGGTATTTGGGACTGATTTAGTAAATGAAGCGCCAGTTACAGAAGTTGCATTAGATGCCACTACTCAAGCTCAGCTAGACGCCTTGCCAAAAAGCAATCAGGCAAACGTGCTTGAAATGGCAAAAAGAATACGTAACCACACTTATGACGAACTAAGCTTTAGCATTAAAGGCAATAGTGTTTTATATTTGGGTGACAATGTTGTCGCGGGTGAAAAAGGCAAAGATTATCAAGCCATTCCATCAGAGCAGGTTTATAAATTTATTAACAAGGCTCTAGGCACACCAGACAACACTAACAACCCTACTAACCGAGATGTAATTTATCTATTAGGCCAGTTAGATAATTATAGGGCTCAAGCTAATGGTGATTATGAGAACAATCTTCCCTTTGGCAACTCAGAAAGATTAAAGGGCTTTTTATCAGACTTGCAAAAATTATTTGATAAAAGCAGAAGCGATAATCTAAATGGCTTAGAGGGCAAAATAATTGCCAATTACGATGCTTATAAAAAAGTGTTTGGGGCAGATTTAACCGAAACCATAGATAATGATAATAGCAACAATCAAGACGATGGTTCTCTGGCATCTGACAGCACTGTTGTAGACCCATCTATCCCTGTGATAGATGACAACACCCAGCTACCAAATGACACAACTAACACCAACAACAATGTTCCAGATGGGCAGAATAGCAATACTGGTAACACAACGGGTGGAAATACTGGCAACAGTGGCAATAATGGTGGAAGCACAACAGAAAACCCAACCACAGAAGACAATGCTGGCTTGAGCAAAGAAGAATATATAGCAAAGCTCGCTAAAAAAATAAGAAGCATATCTAAAGAAGAACTCACCTTTAGCATTAAAGACAATACAGTTTTATACTTAGGCTCTTCTGAAATTATTGGTGAAAAAGGCATAGATTATGACGTTCTTCCTCAAGATAAAGTTACCAGCTTTATCAACAAGCATTTAGCCTCACCTAAAGGCAGTTGGAACATGGCTACAACCTATGCCATATCTTTATTAGACAAGCTAGACAATTGCCGAAAAGAAGCTAATGGAGATTATCTGCATAATTTAAGTGCTAGTGATGCTGATAACCGATGATTTAGCCCAATTACAACTAGCGTTTGACCAGCAAAGAGGCAGAAATATAGCTAATATTGAAGATAGAATTGCTGCAAATTATAATGCTTTTAGAGAAGCTTTTGGCACCGATGATTTGGACGTACCAGAAGACGCTAACACTAACACTTCAGATGAGCAAAACCAACCTTCAAACGGCGATAGCTCAAACAATACAGGAAGCAACGCTGGAAACACAGGTGGCTCAACAGGAAGTAACACGGGCAATAACGGTGGCTCAACCACCCCAACAGAAGACACCCCTAGCACCGGTCAAGTTGCCACCTTGTCAGAATATTATGCATATTCAGATAATATAAAAGAGGCTCAAAGCTTTGTTCAAAACCTCAGTTCATCTGGTCATTTGATAGAAGATAACAACGACTATCAATTGTCATATTTAGCGCTACAATCATTATCTTTATCGCCACAAGGCAGAGATTTAATCAGCAAGGTTGCCGAGCCATTTACATTAACTAACGGAAGTACTTGCGCCCCTAAGCTCAAGTTTGTTAAAAACAACAGCAACATAAACGCTGATAACCTTAGTTATGTAGATTACACCAACCCGAATGAGCCTGTTATTAACATATCAAGCTCTCTACTCTCATTATTTAGTCGTGATGATGCAAAAACCGCAGCTCGCAAAAACACAGAATTGTTCAAAAGCCTTGTTTATGGCTTACATGAAATCAAAACCTATAAAGAATGTAATGGAGATGTAGCTAACGACCCATTACAACAATTAGAGCTTATTAAGGGCTTTAACGATGTTG
>QKFK01000038.1 GCA_003252195.1 Rhodospirillales bacterium | reverse complement strand
GGCTTATTCAGAAGTAATAGCAAAAAGAAGAACTAGTCTTTGTGATGTGAATTTTGAAGATAATACATTCCCTAAAAAAGAAGACTTGGATAAAATAAACGCTGTGATGAAGATTAAGCAATCTTATATGAAAATTAAACAGAATAGAGAAGATGTAAATAGGATTAATATAGCTCAAATTACAAAAAGAGGCGGACGATAAGACTAATGAAAAGACAGGAAAAAGAAACTGTGGCTGATACTGAGGATGTTAAATCAGCTAGTATATTTTTAAAAGCTGTAAATTCTATAAAAGAGAATAGAGTTAGTGTTGTCTCTTTTGATGAGTGCAAGTTTAATGATTCGATGGTAGATGATTTATTACAAGCTATTCCTCACAATTCTGTGGTTAAAGAACTTAGCTTTGATAAATGTGATATTAAAAAAGATAATTTATCTGCATTATTGTTGGGCTTAGGCGATAAATCAAATAGCTTGGAGCTCAGAAAAATAAGCCTTAAAAATAATTATGCTATTTCTGATATTGTTCCTGATTTTTGTAGCTTTGTTGAAAAAAGCCCGAGCTTAAAAGAGATAGATGTTTCTGATTGCTTTATTAATGGTACTCATGCGTGTGATATGATGGATGCTATTGCGGCAAGTAATATTGAAAAAATTGATTTTAGAAAAAATCCAGCAACATCATTAACTGTTGATGCTTATTCTCAGGTGATAGCTAAAAGAAAAGTTCATCTTTATGAGGTTAAGTTTGAGCATGATATGTTTCTTAAAGAAAGTGATTTAGATAAAATAAATTCTGTTATGAAGATTAAGCAATCTTATGTAAATGCTAGAAAAGGCATGGAATCTGGAAAAAATGCTAACATTCCCCATATTTTAGCAAATAGAACCAGATAGGATTTTGAGTTAATGGTGTCAGCACAAACAAGAAATGATTTATTAGATACATTTAGCGGAAAGGCTAAAAAGTTATTCTTTGATGTTCTAATGAACATAAAAGAAAATAAGGCGAGAACAATATCTTTTAATGGTTGCAAATTAGAAGATGGAATGATTGAACGCTTCTTAAATGCAATTCCTCATAAGTCATCAATCAAAGAACTCAGCTTTGATAATTGTGATTTGTCAGAAGCTAAATGTGTGGATCTTTTGCATGGTATGGCAAATAAATCATCTAGCTTGAGCTTAGAGAAATTAAGCATAAAAGGAAATGCTTTTGGTGGTGATGCAATTGTTGAGCTAATGGGCCTAATAGATAGTAATCCAAAGCTTAAAGAGCTTGATTTATCTGATAATAAAATTATCACAAGCGGTGCTGTAAAAATATTAGGAGCCGTGGTTGGTAGTGAAATAGAGAAGATTAATTTTCGTAATAATCTTATATCAGATGGTGCGGTGACCGATTATATTCCTGTGGTGGCAGATAAAAACACGCCATTACGAGAGGTTGATTTTTATAGCTATGATCCTGTTATACAAAAAGACCTAGTTTCTAAGAAATATCATGATGAGCTTAATAAAGCCATGTTAGTTAAAAGACTTCATTTGAAGAAAAAACAATATATAGAAAAAACTAACAGGGCCAATGTTGTGTATGTGGTTAAAAGGGGACGTTAAGAAGTATTTTGTTGTGTGTACGCTTTTTATTGCGTTATTGTTGTAATAATTGTGTTTTGAATTTAAATGGAACGTTTAGTTTTAAAATATGAGAGATTCTGGTTAGGGGTGGCTGTATGATTTTTAGAAAAAGTGCTTATGACATAGCTGTCGATAAAATACAGTCAGGGAATTCCGATATATCTTTTGCTAATATAGGTTTGGATAAGCCTAAAGTGAATAAATTACTAAGAGCAATGTTAAATAATGATAATATAAAAAGCGTTGATTTTAATAATTGCCAGATGAGTGATGATTGTGCTGTTATGCTGTTTAACGGATTGTTGCTAACTCCTAGTATTCTAAATATACAGAGGGCTAATTTTGATAAAAATCGTATAAGTGAATTATCTTCTATTGCTATTCATAATTTTTTGCTGAGAGCCAAGTCGTTAAAAGATATTTCATTTGAAGAAAATAATTTAAATGATGACGCCTGTTTTTATATTGCATCAATTTTGCCAAAAACAAATCTCGAAAAGATATCTTATAAGAATAACGTGATAACTAACAAATGTGTCCGAGAATATATAAAAAACATATCTGAAAAACACACATCGCTAGAAGAGGCTAGTTTTTATAGCTTTATGCCAGAGGTTTCTGCTGATGCTATTTCAAAAGCAACCTACAAAGAGCTGGGT
>QKFK01000174.1 GCA_003252195.1 Rhodospirillales bacterium | reverse complement strand
GCTACAACCGATGAGGACGAAAATCAAGCATATAGAGCTAACTATACAGCCAGACAAACAATGAGTAAATTATTAGGTGTTATTCAAAGAACCAAGGCAACTCAATTGCAATTATATGCATCAAAAGACATGGGCGTAAATATAAAGCCTAAAGATGCTGCTATTGTTGCTCCTGCGTTAGGTAAAAGCTTGGTTGGTATTGGTTCTGCAGGTGATGCTTTGGACTTTGCTAAAGAAGCAGTTAAGAAAAAAGAGAGTGAGCAAAACGCAGCAGATAAGATAATTCTTGCTGACTTAACACATATATCAGATGGTAAAACAATTGTTCAAGAAGCAGTTGAGGCTCACAATATGGTTGCCGATATGCAAGATCGTAAAAAGATTATAGAAAAGCATAAAAGATCTATAGAGCGTCATGATAATGTTGTGGAGCAATTGGCAGAGAATGAATCTTGTAATACTACAAAGTTAGCAACATATTATGGAAATGATGCCTCTAAAGCTTGGTCAGCTTTAACTAAGTGGTCACAAGATATGTACAGCATGGTTAAGGCTAGCGCTTCACTTCCTGAATATGAGCCAAATTTATCTGAAGGTACAACATTATCGGAAAGTGAGACCTCATCAACAGATTGGGAAGGTTCTAATAAGGCTAACAAAGATAAGGCAGAGGCTAGTACGGCTAAATATGACAGTGCAAGTAAGGGGGAAAGCGCTGCTGATGTTGATCAGGCAGAGCAACAAAAACGCTCAGAAGCATATTCTAGATTGCTATGGGACGTTGGTCGTGAAGCTTTGATTAACCTTTATGCTAATCAGTCTAACTGGGGAACTCCTGTAAAAGAATTTGAGCCATGGGATGATCAGAAAAATATATATGAAAAATATATAAGAGCGTATTATGATGCAATAAAAGCTAGATATACATGTAGACACGGTGAAGATGTTGCTAATGCTTTAGAAAAATATTTGCCTACAAATTCTACTTCTACATATAAGTTTAGTATGAGCTCAGATAGTTTTTATTATCCAAGCAAATATAATTCGATGATAAAGGCTAAGCATGATAAGTTTATGGCAGCATTAAATGCAGGAGAACTTACATATTCGTATACAGTTTATACTACAGCTGAAGACGGCACTGTAACTGATACTGATGAGACAAGGACAATCCCAGGTTATAATGCAGCTGCAACATTGTCTGGTGCAAATTGCTCATATATAGCATCTAGTTCAGCTGCTCCAACAGCACCAGAAACTGCATTGCCTCCATATAATGAAATTATATATCTAACTGGTGATGATAGAGATTACTTAAACAAAAATAATAAAAAGCTAG
Organism: Rhodospirillales bacterium; assembly: GCA_003252195.1. Taxonomy (GTDB): domain Bacteria; phylum Pseudomonadota; class Alphaproteobacteria; order QKFK01; family SZUA-500; genus SZUA-500. The sequence goes on along the minus strand of QKFK01000174.1, from coordinate 7,502 downwards.
ATGACTATAGTCGTTCTTCGTCTGTGGCTGTGGCAACTTTAGAAAAAGCAGATGGCTCAGGTGATTTTGATGCTTTCGTATCTGGTAACTACTACACTAGAACAGGTAATACAATTAGTGAAGTTAGGGGTATATATCCAGAGACACCAAGCCCTTGGGTCAAGATGTTTAAGTCTATGAATTCAGGCTCTGCAACAGCCTATAGTTCTGCATATATGAATAATTATAAGTATCTTGATGTGTCAAACGTATATAGTGCTAATTATTCAGAGCTTGGGGATGTTAGTGACTCAAGCGGAAATATTAAAGAAGGGTTGTTGCCAGATGTGGGCGATAACGGAAATCTTGCAGATGCCTATACTCCTGGTAAATTAGAAAGTAATAGAATTTCTGCTTGGTTAGCTATTACCGAGAAAGAGAAAGAAACTGCAGAAGAGAGTAATGAGGCAAAATTATATATTCAAAAAGTAAATGCCGAAGTTTCTAGCCTGCTATCACGTATTGGTTATAGCGTTCCAGCGAATTTTGATTTGTCTGATGAAAAAGATTTTAATGCTGCTTTATTAAGATTAAGGCAATATAAAGCACAGAAAGTTGGTGAGGCTGGAAAAGAGATTGCTAAGCTCGAGAAGCCAAAGGATGCTACGGTTTCACAAAGATTAGCAGAATTAACCTCAATGATAAATGCTCTTAATCAAGATGACGCAGAAATGTTGCAACTTAGCTATTCTGTTGCTAAATCTGGCAATATTCAAGAAAAGATAAAAGAAGCAGAGGCCAATAAGGTTGCGGTGTCAACTTATGAAGACAATGCGACAGCCAGCAAAGATAATGAAGATTTTGATCCAATGTGTTCAGTAAATTGATGATAAATCTTAATCTTAGTCTTTGCATATAATTAAATTTGATGTAAAAATGAAGCGATGATGTTATCGCTTCATTTTTTTTGAAAGGGCCATATGGTAGATTTAGTAAAGCCACCAGAGCAAGATGCGGAGATTTCTGCTCCTTCTGTGTCCGCAGAACAGAGGGTTAACGCTGAAAATGAACGCTATAAGCATTCAAAGGCTGCTCGTGTTTATTATATGTGGCTATCTAGGCTCTTTACATTTGTTTGTTTTGCGATGGTTGCCATAATGTGCTTCCTCACATTGTCTCTATTGCAAGCTGCTCCTGAATTTAGGGTGGATCCTGTTTTAATTCCTAGAACAGATGAAAGTAAAACGATAGCAAGGTTAGAGGATTTTACTAGAGATATGAGCTCACGTGAAATTCTGCTACAAATGTTTATCAAGCAATATGTAGAGCTTAGAAATACTGTAACAACAGATATGGCTGAGATGGAAAGAAACTGGCGCCCTGGTGGTATTATGTTTCGTTATTCTGCTCCTACTGTGTTTGAAACGTTTTCTAAGGAGAAAGAGCCGTATTGGCCACAGATTGAGCAGAAAATTTTTACTCAAGAGGTTGAGATTGTGTCGGTAGTAAAATTTGGGGCGTCACAATCATATAAGGTTGACTTTAAAACTTATGGCATGGATAGAAATGAACCATCAAGAGAGAGGTATTGGACCGCATCTATCACGGCAACATTTTTGCCATATAGAAAGCTGATAGTACGTAGGTTGATTAACCCTATTGGCTTTAGTGTGATTAGATACTCGCAAACAGAAGTCGAAGTTAATTAGTTTGTGTGTTTCGTTGCGCAGATATATACAGATAAGAATATTTTTTAGATATTCGCTTTTCATGTTGATTCATATAATATAAGATTGCAAAGTGTATTGTATTTTGCATTGCAAAAGACGATTATTTATTTAATATACTTGCGATAATAATATTTTTGTACGTGGGGACAAGAATGCATAATAAGAAAATAATTTTTTTGGTTATTGCGTTGGTGGCATTGGTTGCAGGGTGCAGTGGTAGTATTTGGGAGTCTGAATCAATAGGTATCGGAGAAGATTTTTCTGAGCTTAAACAGTCGCCTTGTGCTTGTATCCAATTAGAAAACAAGCCTGGTTTGCCAGATTGGCTGATAGCGTCTTAGTGGAGTTTAAAGGTGAAAAAACTCGCAGGAGCTAACCAACAACAAATTAATGCAGAAGTTTCAGGGCAAGATTCTAATCTTGCTCAAAAATCTATAACTGGCAAAATATTAGGCGAGAGCGTTAATGTTGAAACTATAGCTGAGCGTAGATATTTGTGGACAGCTAGGGCCTTTTCTGTAATTGCCGCTGTTAGCTTTTGTTGTAATATAGCTTTAATTATGGCGATTTTTCAATTGGTTCCATTAACTAGAATAGAACCTTTTATGATTAGTTTTGCAGATAAATCAGAGCAAGTTGTATCTATTATTCCGTTGGGCGGAAATGATACCGTTAAAAAAGAAATTACAGAAACCTTTGTAAGGCAATATGTTTTAGTTAGAAGTACATTTGTGGCAGATATTCCAGAAATGAAACTTAGATGGTTAGATGGTAGTCCTATTCAAGAAATGTCAACACAGAGTGTTTATAGAGAGTTTGTTGACGGCACTGCAAATAGAGCGATGGAAATAATAGCAACTGAAGGACTAACTAGAGAAGTGAGAGTTCTTAGTGTTAACCAACTTAATAGAGATTTGTGGCAAGTTGAATATGAAACAAAAGATATGAAACCAGATGCAACGGAGCCTGTTATTGATTATTGGACAGCCTCATTGAGGGTCGGTTATCGTAAGAAAACAGTTAAATATGAAGATAGAATGAAAAACCCTTTAGGGTTTACAGTTGCTCAATACGCATTAGCGCACAATATGTCATCAAGCAGGTAATTTAGGGAATAGCTAATTAATGAAAAAAATATTTGTAAGTTTTATATTTTTGGTTTTTTTGGGTCTATTAGCTAGTCCTGTAAATGCTCAATTGTTACAAAGCGCTGACATGCAGGCAGAGCAAAGCACGGGTTCATATGCGCCAATGGATATGTCTTATGCTGGATTTAACTCAATTGGCATGATTCAAAAAGCATGGTTGGATCCTTTGCAACATATGGGTGAGGGGCAAATTAAGCCTGCTTACTCAAGATACTATTGGTCTCCAGATTTGGTTTTGCCAATCAGAGTTAGAGAAGGAATGGTAACTTTGATGAATTTCCCTAAATGGGAATTGATTGAAGATGTTTATATTGGTGATGACGGTTCATTCGATGCTCAAATTGCTGGACCTAATGCTATTCTGCTTTTTCCTAAGAGGGGCTCTTCGGTTGGAGTAGATAGTAACTTTATTGCATTTGGTAGATCAGGTAACCGCTATGTGTTTTATGTGCGTAGTGAAGCTGTTAATACAGAGAAGTTAACTAATTCAGTGATAGATATAGCTGTTTTATCTCCTCCAGATTCTAAGAATATTGGTGCGGATGGCTACGCAACACCTGCAAAATATGAGGCTTCGGCAACATCAAAAGGCGGTGCAAAATCTGTAGCTCTAAAGAGTAATATGCAAGAAGGTTGGTTAAAAGAAATCCCTGTTGATCCTGAAAATTTTAGATTTGATGTTGAGATTTATGCTCCAAATCCTGATGATTATGTTATCGCTCCAGAAAGAGTGTGGAGAGATGATATTTTTACGTACATAGATTTAGGAGAAAGAGCTAAGTCTATGAATCAGCGTCCAATAGTTAACCTTATTATTGAGGGCAGTGAATCTCCTGTTGGTTTTAGAGCTAAGGGCCCGAATGGTAGATTAATTGTTGTTGAAGCAATTGGTGATATGGTTTTACGTAATGGTAAGAGAATAGTCTGCTTAAAGCTTAGAAGAGATCCTTCTAGGGGTGTGGATCAGGCAACATATGCTCCTGCACAAGGTAAATGGGATAGTGCTCCTCCTTTGGCGATAGGTTCTGATGGTAGGGCCATTAATGCTCAGGTAAGTGCTGGCGGTTACGCTTCATCAGGTAATGGGTATGTTGGCTCTAGTTCAAATCCATATGTGATGTCAGGCAATGGACAAGGCTCATACTTATCTGGAAGAAGTGGTGCTGGTGGAGCGACTGGATCGCAAGTCGGTGTGCCATATGCAGTGCCGAGTTTTAATAGCTCTGCTTACCCAACATCTGAGGGTGGACAGAGTGCGTTTATAGACCAGAATTCTCCTTGGAACAGTACAGATGCGACAATATCTGTTGAGCTTGGTACTGATGAAGACATGGCAAAATTAGAAAAACAATGGGACAGACTATCTGCCAAGAACAAAGACGTTTTGAGTAAATTTGAGCCTTATTTCTCAGTTGATGCTCCTGCCGATGGCAGAGGAAAAGAAGTGTTCCATTTGCGTATAGGTCCAATAAAAAGCCTAAGAGAGGGAGACACAATCTGCGGAACACTTGGTCGTCGAGGCGCGTTCTGTAGTGTGATAAGAACTCAATGAGCGAAGAAAATATCACAACCTCGGATCAGTATTTAAAGAAAACCAATAGAGTTATTTTAACTATTGGGCTGGTTTCTTTATTCTTATTCTTGGTAGGTGTGATTGTTTTATCTAGTGGTGGAGACCAAATCCAAGAAAATCTAGATCCTCAATTTACAGATAATGCAAACGTGCTAGATACTGGTGCTAATGCAAGCACTGACAACGCAATGGACTTTGGTTTAACTCCTGATAGGGGGCCTCCATTAACTTACACTCCTTCATCGGTTGATTTAGGACAAGTTTTAATCGGAACAGAAGCTAACGCTGTTATCACTGTCGGAACAAACGGTAAAGTCTCAATTGAAATAGTATCTGTTGAGCTTGCAGAACCTCCGTCCGAAGGTTTTAATTTTGATAATAAATGTAAATCAGAGCTAGTCTTATCTGGCGAAGCAACATGTAATATTGCTATTACATGGGCGCCATTGACTGCTAAAAGCATACAAAATAATTTTATCGTCACATGGCGAGAAAAGGGTTTTGGGGCTGCGCAAAATAAAGCAGATAAAGTGGCAGTTAAAGGGCAGTCAATAGACGGAAGTTTGTGCGGAGTTTGTGGCGATACACCAGCTTCTGGCAAAGCTGATGGTTCGGCTGTCGGTCAAGGTAAAGGACGTTATGCAATTGGCCCTAATGGCGAAATATTAGGTGTAGTTGGCGAAGATGGAGTGGTTCGCGATGCTAATGGTAATATCATTGGTAAGATGAATGCCGATGGTATGATTGTTGACGCTGATGGTAACATTATAGGTGTGGCAGAGAATGAAAAATTAGCATTAGATGCTAATGGTAATGTCATTGGTAAAATAATGCCAGATGGCACAGTTGTTGATGCTAACGGCAATGTCGTTGGTAAAGTCTTAGCTGATGGCTCTATTGTTGATGCTAGCGGCAATGTTATTGGTAAAGCTGTTGAATCTGGTTTGGTCTATGATGCTAATGGACAAGTTATCGGCAGAGTTATGGATGATGGTACCGTAGTAGATAAAGATGGCAACGTTATCGGAAAACTAGATGCTGATGGTAATGTTATAGGCTTAGATGGCCGAGTTTTAGGAACAGTTGCCAAGCAAGGTAAGGTTGTTATAGGTGAGAACGGCGAGCGTATAGGCGTGGTTATGCCAGATGGCTCTGTTGTAGATGAAAATGGAAATATAGTTGGCTATATGCGCCCAGATGGAACCATGGTTTCTGCTAATGGCACAATTATAGGTAGGGTTGGTGAAAACGAAACATATGCTCGTAATGAAAAAGGTGAGCTTATCGGTAAAGTTATGCCAGATGGCTCTGTTGTAGATTTTAGTGGTAAAGTTATCGGCAAAGTTAATGAAAAAGGCGAGATAGTTGACACTAACGGTAAAGTTATCGGCTATGCAGAGAAAAAAGACCAATGGGTATATGATGAAAATGGCAAGGTTATAGGAAGAGCCTTAGCCGATGGGTCTGTGGTAGATAAAGATGGCAATAAGATTGGTACATTACAAAAAGATGGAACAGTAGTTGATGCTAGAGGGCGTGTTATAGGTAAGGTTACTCCTAAACCTGGCGATAGATATGTTCGTGATAAACACGGCAATATCATAGGTAAGGTCATGCCTGATGGTAGCGTGCTTGATGAAAATGGTCAGATAGTCGCACGTATCAATGAGCGCGGAGAAGCCGTTGATGGGAATGGTAACGTTGTAGGATACGTTGAGAAGAAAGATCGTCTTGTCTATGATAATGACGGCAATGTTATTGGTATAGCCGACGACAAAGGCATGGTTTATGACCTTAATGGTAACTTGATTGGTAAAGTTATGCCTGATGGTACTGTTGTTGGTTTGGGTGAAGAAATAATCGGATCAATAGTTCCAGATGGTATTCCAATAAGTCCATCTGGTAGAAAGATTGGTAATGTTACTCCTGATGGTAAAGTAAATGATTTATCTGGAAACTATTTGGGCAAGGTTCTTCCTGATGGCGTAGTTAAGTCAAAAGATGGAAGAATTATAGCTCGTATGGTTTCTGGCGGTATGATTGTTGGCCCAGGCTGTAAACCAATCGGAAACCTAGAGCCAGATGGGGTTATTAGGCAAGGTTCTAAAGAAACATCATTTTCGATTATGCCTGATGCAACTGTGGTAGATGGTAATGGAGATTATGTAGGCGGGGTTGTTCCTAAAGGAATAGCTATTGCTCCTGGTTGTCGTATTTTAGGCAAAGTAATGCCTAATGCTACAGTGGTTGATAGTGCTAATAAATATATGGGTTGTGTTAATCCTAACGGTACAATCTTGAATGATGAGGGAAGTGTTATTGGTGGAGTTGCCCCTAAAGGATATGCAGTTGGGCTTGATGGAGCACCAGTTGGTAAGGTGATGCCAGAAGGTGTTGTTGTTGACAATGCCAATAATATTGTTGGCTGCGCTGGTGTTGATATGTCAGTTTTTGATAATGGTGGCAAATATGTTGGCAGAGTTTTGCCTAAGTATTTTGCTTTTGACAACCAAGGCAAAAGTCTTGGTACCGTAAATTCAAATGGAATGGTTGTTGGCGAAGGTAAAAAAGTTTTAGGCAGAGTTTATGCCTCTGGGGCAGTTATTAGTAGTGCTGGTGAAATTATTGGCGGTGCTATTCATGATAAAGCGGTGGTTGCTTCATCTGATGGTAAAATACTTGGCAGAGTTTTCCCTGACGGTGCGGTTTACACAACCTCTGGTCAAAAAGTTGGGCAAGTAAGAGGTGATGGGTTTGGTTTTTATGGTGATATATTAGGAAAAGTTTTGCCTCTTGGTCGCTTTATGTCATGGGCAGGGTCTTATATCGGAGAGATATCTCCTGATGGGAATATAGTTAGCCATATTGGAGAAAAGCTAGGTTTTGTAACGCCAGATAGGAATGGTTTTGATAAAGAAGGCAATTATTTTGGCCGTATTTTTATGGGTGGAGTAGTAATTGATAAATCTGGATCTTATTATGGTCTTGCATTGCCAGATGGCGTTATTGTTGATGATAAAGGTGGTTTACCAGGTAAAGCTCTGCCAAGTGGAGTGGCTTATGACAATGATG